>JAPKCZ010000330.1 GCA_028822745.1 Kiritimatiellia bacterium
GTCACGTTGTCTGTACGTGCCATCTCAATTAGCGTCGGAATGCGCAATGAACCGTCCAAGTGGACATGCAGGTCTGTTTTAGGGATGCGCTCAATAAAGTCGCGCGTAATGATGGTCTCGTTCATGAAAATTCCTTTCGACGCTTCCGTCGTATCGATGCATCGATTAAGTATAGGGCATTCATCCGTAAGGAAAAAGCTTCAAAACTTGCCTCGTTCTGCGATGCGTAGCGTCTTTCAATTCGCGGTCGAGTTGTCAGAGGGCCTTAAGTATGTTTAACATGCACGGACTCGCTGTCGTACGGCGAGCAAACGCTTTCGGATTTACAAAACATAGGTGAAAGTCGTATGGCCGTATCCCTGAATATTTTGAACGTCACGAAGACCTTCGGTTCGACAACGGCCGTGAACGACGTGACGCTAAACATCGAGCCAGGTGAGCTGTTTTTTCTGTTGGGCCCAAGTGGATGTGGCAAGACGACCCTGCTGCGTAGCATCGCCGGATTTTATGTTCCGGAAAAAGGTGCCATCACAATCGGTGACACCGATGTGACCCGTCTTCCGCCGCACGAACGTGATACGGGTATGGTCTTTCAGAGCTATGCCCTGTGGCCGCATATGACGGTCAGCGAGAACGTTGCGTTCGGGCTACAAATGCGCAAAGTGCCGAAAGAGGAAGCCGCGAAGCGTGTCGCCGAAGCCCTTGAGATGGTCAAAATGACCGACCGCGCGAAGCACAAGCCGAATCAGCTCTCGGGCGGGCAGCAGCAGCGCGTCGCACTTGCGCGCGCGCTCATCATTCAGCCTCGCTGCCTGCTTCTCGACGAACCGCTCTCAAATCTTGATGCCAAGCTGCGCTTGGAAATGCGTGCGGAGATTCGTCGCATTTGCAAAGACGCAGGACTCACGGCGGTGTATGTCACACACGATCAAAAAGAGGCCTTGTCGGTTGCTGACCGACTGGCCGTCATGAGCGATGGGGGTTTGATGCAAGTGGGTACGCCGCGCGATGTCTATGTCAGTCCCGACAGTGAATTCATCGCTGGGTTTATCGGCGAAACAAATTTTCTGCCCGGGCACGTTTCTTCACAGCACGGGGATCGCATTCACGTAAAGACGGATGTTGGTGACGTTGTCGCCTTGGCGGCCGGTGCGACATTCGCGGATGGCGACAAGGTGGTGTTGTCGGTGCGCCCCGAGGTGATTCGTTTTGACGAAGCTCCTGCCGATGCGCCAAATCGTTTCGATGGCGCCGTCCATCACAGTGTTTATCTGGGCGAAGTTGCGCAGCACCAAGTCACCTTGACGACGCAAGGGGATCAGGCTGGCGCCGACAGTGTTACGATCAAAGCATTTGATTTAAATCCCCGAATTGTGGCGCGCGACGGTGAAGCACGGGCCACGATTTGGTTGGATCCTCAAGACGTTATTATCCTCACACGCTAAACAGGCGGCGGAACCATAAAAAACGCGATCATCATTCTTGTCTGTGTCGTTGTTGTCGGCCTGCCGTTCGCATTTCAACGTGATCAACCGGACGGCGGTTGGCGCGATGGGGATCCTGTGTTGGCCGTTATTTCGCCGCACAACGAAGCAATACGCTTTGAATTCGCGCTAGCGTTCTCGAAATGGCACAACGAACACTATGGCCGCCCCGCTAAAGTCGATTGGCGCGTCATCGGTGGCACGAGCGAAATCATGCGCTATCTGGCTGCGGAATACAGCGTCTCCTTTAAGGGCTGGTGGCGGAACCAAGGTCGTGACTGGCCCGAAGCGGGTAGTTCCGTCATTCTCGATCATCGTTTTAAGCCGGATGTCGTGCCCGAAGCGGCCAGCAATGACCCGAAGCGCATGAAAGAATGGGAGCGGAAGCGTGACCTGCACCAGGCCTTTCGTTCGACCGATGATCCGTCTGCGTATACGTGTAAAATTGATCTGTTTTTCGGCGGTGGCACCTATGATCATGGCAAAGCTGCCAAGCAGGGCCTGTCTGTACCGCCGTGGGCCGACGGCGCGGCACCCGCGGGCACCATCGAATCTGTTGACGGCCACGAAATGATACCTGTCGAATTGGGGGGTGAAACATGGCGAACGAGTCACTTTTATGGCACCGCCCTCAGTACCTTCGGGATCTGCTACAACATCGACCGGCTGGCGGATCTCGGCGTGACCACGCCTCCGCAGTCTTGGGGAGATTTAGCGTCACCCCTTTATTTCAAGCAGCTGGGCGTCGCAGATCCAACCAAGAGTGGCAGCATTGCAAAAGCGTTTGAAATGATCATCCATCAACAATGTTACGATGCGGTGCGCGCCGCCGGTTACACAGATGCACGGATCGAGACATTTGAAGCAGCCATAAATGCTGCGCGCCTTCCGCTGGGCGAGGTTCCGTCGGATGTGCCAAGCGCCTATCAGGATGCTGTGGCGCAGGGCTGGTTGAATGGGTTGCGCCTTGTCCAGCGAATTGGGGCAAACGCGCGCTACTTCACCGACAGCGCCAGTAAGGTGCCGATTGATGTCAGCATGGGCGATGCGGCAGCCGGTCTTGCGATTGATTTTTATGGGCGCTATCAGGCCGAAACCAGCCGTAGTCCGGAAGGGCGGGAGCGCATGGTCTATGTGACGCCGCGCAACGGATCCAGTGTCAGCGCAGACCCTGTCTCCTTATTGCGTGGAGCCGAGAATCGGGAACTTGGTGTGCGATTTATCACATTCGTTCTGAGTGATGCCGGACAACGGATCTGGAATTTCAAGCCAGGCACGCCCGGTGGTCCGCAAAAATTCGCCTTACGCCGATTGCCCGTGCGCCGAGATTTTTATCCCGCCGGCGATTCCGGAATTCGGAGTCACTATCCAACGTATGAGGCTTACTATAGCGACCCCCTCGGTGATCCGACGGTGGATCCATATGTCCTCGGAAAGCAGTTTACGTATCGTTTCCGTTGGACGGCGCGGCACTTTAGCTTTCATCGTAAACTGATCCGGGTGATGTGCATGGACTCGGGCGAGGAGTTGCGCGCCGCCTGGGGCGCTATTCTTGCAAACGGTGGTCCGGACAAGCAACGCGCAGCAATGGCACAGCTGGAGACATTGCCGGATGATCCCAAGCCTATTTCATGGGCTGCCGGGCCGGGCTACGTCAACGCGTCGGAGCAAATTGAAATCATGCGAAAATGGACTTTGTTTTTTCGCGACAGCTATGCCCGGGCTGAGGCCATGGCCGAGGGGACGCTCTAAATGCGACGTTCAACAGCATGGTTGATTTTTGGGTTGTCGATGGCGGTCTTTGGACTGCTGTTTTTGTGGCCGTTGGGGCGTGTTGTCGTTGGGGGATTCTGGGTGAACGGCGAGTTCACGTTGACGTATCTCACAGGCGTCTTCAAGAACCCGATATACGCCGAAGGGCTGCGCAACAGTTTGATGTTGGGGCTTGGGACGACCACGATAGCGGTGTTTATTGCGGTGCCTTTGGCCTGGCTGGCCAATCGCTACGACTTTCCGGGCAAGGGGATCCTTTCTGCGCTTTTGCTGGTGCCCATGATTCTGCCGCCTTTCGTGGGCGCGATCGGATTTCAGCAAGTGCTGGGACAGTACGGCTCGTTGAACGCAATTCTGAACTTAGGCCCTATCGATTGGTTGGGGGAGGGGCGCTATTTCGGCGTCATCATTCTG
>JAPKCZ010000331.1 GCA_028822745.1 Kiritimatiellia bacterium
CTATTACGCGACGATGCGGAACCGCCCACCAAACCGAAACGAAAAACCCGGACCAGCCCGCAGGAGAAGATCGAGAAACTCATTCGGGACAATGTACTAGAACTTGAAGCGTTGACGTACATGCGCGGCCGCTCTATCCCGCGGCAGTATGTGATCATTGATGAGGCCCAGAATCTGACACCGCATGAAGTTAAAACCATTGTCAGTCGCGCTGGCGAAGGAACGAAAATGGTGCTCACCGGCGACCCTTATCAGATCGACAACCCATATCTGGACGCATCCAGCAACGGTTTAACCTATGCGGCGGAGCGCATGAAGGACCAGTCTGTCCATGGACATGTCATTCTGCATGAAAGTGAACGAAGTCAGCTGGCGGCCATTGCCGCAGAATTGTTGTAGGTGACGTGAGCGCCACGCCTTATGGGGCATGCTTGCGCTTAACGATACACACCTGAAAGCGATTGGGCTTGCCCGATGTCACTGCGATCGGCTAATTATTCCCACTCGATTCACCCATAAACTTCCAATCCCTGCGCCGGAGCGTTCGAATGAGTAACCCTGATTTCAAGGCCGCCTATAAAACAATTATGGATGATCATTTCCCTAAATCCATGGAAATTTCTTTTATCGATGACCAGAGACGTCAAACCCTCGTTTACGAAAAGGTGTCATGGTTGATCGATGAGGTTGAAAAGGGATTACGCTACGGCGAAAACCCTGGGCAGGAAGCCGCCGTCTATAAACTTGTTAATGGAAATCTTCAACTAGGCGAGGTTGAATGCATTCAAGCAGGTCAGCATCTCGCATCCGATGTTGAACTTCTGCAATCCGGCAAACACCCGGGTAAAACAAACATCACGGACGCTGATAACGCACTCAATATTTTACGTTACCTCATGGATACACCTTGTGCTGCAATCCTGAAGCACAACAATCCAAGCGGCGTCGCCAAAGGCGCGACGTTGTGTGAAGCCTATGAACGCGCCAACATGGCCGACCGCCTGGCGGCCTTCGGAGGGGCGATTGGTCTAAACCGTGAGGTTGATCTGGATACGGCAAAGGCGATTTGTTTGAACTACGCTGAGGTCGTGGTTGCGCCAGGTTATGCACCTGGGGTGATGGACTGTTTTGCTAAAAGAAAAAACCTGCGTGTCTTGCAGATTAAGAACATGGAGCGCCTTGCGAGTTTTGTAGGGCAACGTTTCGTTGATTTAAAGTCACTCATGGATGGTGGACTCGTCGCACAGTTGTCGTTTGTGCCGGAAGTGCGCACACGTGATGGACTCCTCGCCGCGACGGCCACCTATAAAGGGAAGGACTATTCCATTGCCCGTGAACCAACCGATTCAGAGTATGATGATCTCGTTTTTGGTTGGCTTGTCGAAGCGGGCGTGACGAGTAACTCGGTTATTTACGTCAAAGACGGCGTTACCGTTGGCATTGGTACCGGTGAACAGGATCGTGTGGGTGTCGCGGAGATTGCGCGTGACAAAGCCTATCGCAAACTGGCTGACCGATTCAGTTGGGAACGTTTTCAGAGTCCCTATAATTCGCTCGAAGATAGATCAGAGAAGTCCGGCATCGATGAAGAAGTGAATGCACTTAAGGGTGGCCTCATCGGCAGCGCAATGGTGTCTGATGCATTTTTTCCGTTTCGCGACGGTGTTGAGGTGGGTCTACGCGAAGGTGTGTCGTCGGTTGTTCAGCCCGGGGGCTCCATGCGCGACTTTGAGGTGATTAAAGCCTGCAACGACGAGAATGTGGCCATGGTCTTCACGGGACAACGCAGCTTTAAACACTAGGTCGTTTCTGAATGCCTACGATTAAGCGCGTTTCAAGACCTTGATAACGGCCTGTGCAACGCGATCGGGTGTGATCGTTTTCATGCACCCGCCTGCTTGCCGCTTGCACACGCGGTCGTAACAAGGGAAACAGGGCGCTTGCGCTCGAATGACGACATGCTTATCGCCGTAGGGTCCGGTGCGATTCTCGTCGGTCGGCCCAAAAAGCGCTACCGTCGGAACGCCCGCTGCGCATCCGAGATGCGCCGGGCCCGAATCGTTGGCCACGAGCACGTCGACCTGGCTCAGTACACCACCCGATTCCGGCAAGGTATGCAACCCGGCAAGATTGTGCGTATTGCCATTCACACTCCGCTGCAGATTCGCGCATAATTCGCGATCGCCGGGGGCGCCCATAAAGAAAACGGAGCCCCCCGTCGTCTTGAGCAACTGGCTGGATAGTTCTGCGAAATTTTCGGCAGGCCAGTCTTTCGATTGCCAACGCGAACAAGGCGCCACGGCGATCCACGGGCGTGGCCCGGATAAGGGTGGGTTCGGTTCTGGGAATACGGCATTGAAGGCCGGATCACTGACGTTCTGATCGAGCAGGCGCAGAACGTCTAGATTCTGGTCGATGGCGTGTCGTGTCAGGTCGCGCTCGCCTGCGACTTCATGGTAGAACAGGTGGGCCCCTTCCCTGTTGAACGATGGGCCAATTTTTCGCGGCGCTTTGGCAAGACGCGCGACGAGGGCGCTTTTCATCAAGCCCTGCAGATCGATGACCATGTGATAATTGTGGCTGCGTAGTTCGCGAATGAATTTTGCGCCATGTTCGAGGAAGCCTTGACGTGGAAACGGGATGACACAGTTGACGTCGGAAAAGCAATCGACCAGATCGACAAATTCCCGCTGAACGACCCAGTCAATCTCGGCGTTCATATAACGCTTGAGTGCATTGACGGTAGGTAACGCGTGCAAAATGTCGCCTACGGAACTCAATTTGATGATTAGAATTCGAGGCGCACGATCCTTAGATGAGTAAACTGGCATGCGAGTGAAGCTAGCAGAGAGGATGTGTTCTGAAAAGGTGGGAAATTGTTAGACTCTTCAGAAAACATTGCAACGGACGAAATTTTGATGAAAATAGTGAGATGATGCAAACAACAGAAGTCATGCCTTCATCACAGAACGAACAGGCCGGCCCAACCTTTAAGGGGCGAATCTTGCGCGACGGCGATCGCCCGTATGGCCAACTGGTATCCTCCAAGGATCTTCTTGATGATGCCCAAGCCCTACAGGCACGCATGGCGACAGATGGGTATCTGTTCCTGCCTGGTTTACTCAATCGAGAGCGCGTGCAGGCTGCACGCGATTCCATCCTTGCGAAACTTGACGACGAAGGCCTTCTTGATCCCCGCTATCCGCGCGCTGAAGGCGTCCTGCGGTCGGAAAAGGAGATAGCGTTTCGTCCCGACCTGACCCAAGGCGATAAAGCCATTGATGCATTGCTGTACGACGCTGAGATGATGGATTTTTGGCGCTTCTTTTTGGGTGGAACGGTTCGGCATTTCGATTTCACGTGGTTGCGCGCACGGGGTCCGGGCGAGGTTACGATCACGCCACCCCATTGCGATACGGTGTACATGGGTCGCGGAACGTCACAACTTTATACGACATGGACGCCGCTTGATGCTATTGCGTACGATTTCGGCGGGTTGATGATTCTTGAGGGCTCGTGTCACCGTGAGCGTGAGCTTGGGGAGTATTGGAAAATGGACGTCGATGCCTATTGCACCAATACCGCCGAAGGCAAACAGGTTTCTGCGGGTGGCAAAGTGTGGCAGGACGACAAGAACGGTGGCATGTTCACGAACGATGCGTTC
>JAPKCZ010000332.1 GCA_028822745.1 Kiritimatiellia bacterium
ACGAGTGCGGCGTCAGCATCGCGTGCATCCTGCAACGTTTTTAGTTCAGCTTCCATCTCAACTGCGCGCGAATCCCATTCTGCCAAGTCGACATTGACGCGCGTTGCTGCATCCTTGAGCAATTCGGCTTTCTCTTCCAGGACGGCACGCGTGGCGTCGAGTTCACTCATGAGGACGAGTTCACGGTCTTCAACAGCAGAAATTTCGGCTTCGATGGACTTGATCTCATTGTCCATCGCTTTGAATTCCTGATTGGTCTTCAAAGACATCTGCTGAGTACGCAGTTTGGACATTCGCTCTTTGTGAGCCTGGATATCCAATTCGTTCTGTTTGGATTCTGATTGTTTGTGCTTGTGGGCCTCGTCGGCTTCGGCTTCGGCGGATTTCTGGTCGTCTAAACGAGCCTCTTCCAGCTTCTTCCGCTCAGGTATGTCTGTGAGTACTTTCCGGATTTCGTTAACACGGATGTCTTGTTCCTGAAGGCCGAGCAGTTGTTCAATCGTAGTCAAGATCGTTCCTTTGTCTTTTAGATTCGATCCCGCAGAACATATAGAACGCATGCGCTGCTGTCAACAGGACGCTGAGATAAAGATCATTATTTACGAAAAGCCTATTATAGTTTGTTTAGCCGTACGGCTTGCTGGACGTACTTGCCGAGCAGGTCGGTCTCTAGATTGACCTGTGTCTGGAGCGTGAATGTGTTCATATTAGTGGCTTTCCATGTCACCGGGATGACGTAAATGTCCACACCGTCGTCGTCAACGGCGGCAACGGTCAAACTGATCCCGTCGACGGTGAGGGACCCTTTGGCGACGATGCCTTCGAGCACCGCCTTGCTGCATGTAATCCGTATTTTGTGGTCGCGGCCGAGTGGCGTTATGGCGTTGACGCTGCCTACCCCGTCGACGTGACCGCTGACCATGTGTCCACCAAACCGTGCATTCGCCTGCATGGCGCGCTCCAGATTGACGGTTGCGCCCGTGGGGAGGTCACCCAGGGTCGTGACGTCTAGTGTCTGCTTGAGTACATCGACGTGAAAGCTTCGCTGATCCGTTGCCGTCACAGTTAAACAGACGCCATTCACGGCAATACTTTCGCCGAGTATCACGGGGTCGTTATCGGTCCAAGCGTCGCTCATCCGAATACAGAGTCGTGAACCTTCTTGGTCGGGCGTGATGTGTTCAAGGACGCCCGTCTTTTCTATTAAGCCTGTGAACATCTTTCTACGCTCCCTGCCGCGTCGCGACGACTAGAATGTCCGGACCAATACGACGAACATCTGAAAACGTTAAAGCGGGTGCCTTTCCCAAGGTCCAGCCCTGGCCCGCGAACATCGCTAGTCCTTCGCCGCCAAGGCATTTGGGTGCGAGGAACGTGTGCAACTCATCAACGAGGTCACATTGCATAAGTCCATGTGCGATGCCCCCCCCACCCTCGCACAGCAACGAAAGGATTCCTTCGCGCCCCAGTCGACGCATCAATTGACGAAGCGAGACACGGTTCTGATGCAGCGGCAATATCCAAACGGTGGCGCCTTTGGCGCGTATGGCTCGCAAGCGTTTGGGATCAGCCAATTTTGTTGTCGCAACGATCGTGCGTGAGGCGAAAGCATCGTTGAGCACCTGCGATGTGAGCCGAAGGCGGGCGTGTGTGTCGACAATGACTCTGAAGCGGTTCTGTCGCGGGGCACGTCGATATAGAAGCGACGGGTCATCGGCGATTGCCGTTCCAACGCCGATCATGACGGCGTCAGCCGATTTACGCATGTTTTGAACGACCCCGCGTGATGCGGGGGAAGAAATCCATTGCGAACGGTGATTGCGATCGGCCAGGCGCCCATCCAGCGTCGCCGCAACTTTGAGTCTGACGTATGGCCGTCGATGTTGCATCCAATGGGCGAACGGGGTGATCAACTGTTGCCCTTCCTCATGCATGACATGTTCGGTGACGTCGATGCCGGCCCGTTTCAGGATGCGGCGTGCGCGCCCTGTATGTGCTGGGTTTGGGTCACGTACACTATAGACAACGCGACGAACACCTGCGTCGATGATGGCATGCGTGCAAGCGCCTGTCTGTCCTTTGGTTGAACAGGGCTCCAGCGTGACATAAAGCGTACTGTCCTGGAGGAACTTGGGGTCGTCCACTCTTGCGATGGCATTGACTTCAGCGTGTGCCTGACCAGCGCCACGATGAACACCATCGGCGATCCACTTGCCTCGCTTGACCAGCACGGCGCCTACCGGGGGATTTGGGCGTGTCAGCCCCTCTGCTTTTCTTGCGTTAAGCAGAGCGCGCGTCATCCATGTGCTGTCTTGTGCTGAACCTTGTGTCATCTTCACAATCGGTCGCGTGCGTGATGGGCAACTACGCACGGGGTGTTAGTCTGTTGTTACGGGATCTTCATGATCGAAGGTTCCCGAATGGTTACGTGAAATCTGATCCAAAATTCCGTTTACAAACCGACTCGAGCCATCGTCACTGAAATAGTTGGCGATATCAACGGCTTCATTGATGCTCACTGCTGCTGGGACGTCCGCGCGATGGTTCATTTCGTAAATCGCCAGGCGAATCACATTGCGGTCGACGACGCCCATGCGTTCAATATTCCATTGCTTCGACGCACCGCTGATCAAGACGTCGAGTTCCTCTCGATGTTCGCACACATCCAGCATCAGCTGTTGCGTGAACTCACGCGTTGGTTGATTGGGTTGTGGGTGATCTGCCCAGAAATCTGCGAAAAAGGCGTCCATGTCTTCAGGTGTTTGAAAGTCCAGCTGGAAAAGGAGCTGGACGCACCATTCGCGGCAGTGGCGACGTGTATGGCTCATTTTGTCATCGTTCATATTGGGTCCTTGTGATCAGGTATCTTGAATTGGTGTGCGCTTTTGAATCGCGCTGTACGTTTGTACCATGTGAATTGCCGCTTCCGCAAAATGTTGGCCACGCTTTTCGGCACGTGCAACGGCTTGCGCCATGCTGCGTGCTGAGATGACACCGTTGATAACGGGCAGGTCATAGGTGGATGCGATGCGTGCTAGGCTGTGAGAGCAATTGTGCGTGATAATGTCGGCGTGCGCGGTTTCACCTTCAATGACGACGCCGAGCGCGATGATGGCATCGACCTGCGCGCAGCGCGCCAATTTTTCGGCGGCCAATGGTGTTTCGTCTGAGCCGGGTACCCACACAATGAGAATGTCGTCCTCGCTAGCGCCCGCGGCGGAAAGCGTTTTTGTGGCGGCGTCCAGAAGTTGGTTTGTCAAAAAGTCGTTGTAACGACTGATAACAATGGCAAAGCGCGAGCCGCCTGCATCAAGTTTGGAATTTATGGTGTTTTGCGTCATCTGATTGTCGTTGTGGTGAATTACCAGAGCAAGTGCCCGAGCTTCTCCTGTTTTGCCTTGAGGTAGTCCGCATTGTGCTCGGTCGGTGGTAGAACGAGCGATACACGTTCAGTAATTTCTAGGCCGTGTGCTTCCAGTCCAATAATTTTTCGTGGGTTGTTTGTGATCAGCCGTATGCGCTTTATGCCCAGGTCATTGATGATCTGCGCGCCGACGCCATATTCCCGTAAATCCGCATCAAAGCCAAGGTGTTGGTTGGCCTCGACCGTATCCATTCCTTGTTCTTGTAAACGGTACGCGTGAATCTTATTGGCCAGGCCGAT
>JAPKCZ010000333.1 GCA_028822745.1 Kiritimatiellia bacterium
ATCTGACGCAATCTATCCATTCTCGTCACGACGTTGATGAATAGATCAGGCTAGCGACCTTCTTTCAGAATCTTGAAGTCATCGTGTTTGTGGTCGTTCGATCAAAATCCATCCTGCCGCTGACTCGGTGTCGGTGTCGCCGAAGGTGAGATGACCTATGGTGCGAAATGAATCGATGCTGACCGTGCGGTCATCGGTGATGTCGATGGTACTGAAATCAGCCGTCTGGCCACTTCCGTCGGCGATGGTTCCAGCACTCCAGTTGGTGGTGTTTGTCCAAGATCCGGCAGCATTCGTGGTCCAGGTTCCGCTTTGCGCGATCGAGCGTCCTGGCAGGACCAGGGCTGAAAGCATGAGCATCGATATTAGTTTTTTCTTCACCTTTAAATCTCGCTCGCTTGGCGTAGGCCTTACTTAATATTTTGCATTATATGAACATTTGAGCTGCAAGGGAAGAGGTGTGTTGTAAGGGTAGAAAGAGAATTCAGCACGGCGGATCGCACCTTCTTCACAGGCCGAAATTCATCATGCGTTGTGTGTCGGATCTCAAGCATAGAGGCATCAAGCGCTCGGTTTGTTGAACATTCATCCCGAACGCGATGTATGGTTGGTCGTAAATTCGGAAGCGCCTTAGCGTCTATTGTTTTCATTTTCAGGGCTACGCAGCACAAAATGTGTTCGCATTTTTTATGCAGCCCAGAGTCATGGACAGGGTTTTTGCGTTTTACTTGAATCGCCCATGGGGCGAATCTCCAAGAACGAAAGAGAATGGTGCTAACCTAGTTGTCGAGCGGACCTAAACTGTCAAAAACCAAAGCTATGGTATTGCAAGTCGGATAAAGTGCTTGGACGCGTTGCCTTCGGGTAGATCAATCCAGACCCATGATACCTCTGCCGTTGAGCTCACCGACACGGGAACGCCCGAGGTTAGGGCTGGGACCCAGTCTACGAGGTTGCTGGAACCCTGTACCATGTACGTTAGGCCCGGGACGCTCTGAAAAGCGAAGCAGAACATACCGTTCGACGCGCTCAAGCCTGGCAAGGTTTCTATCCGTAGTACAGATGCTGCGTTCGTCGGGTCGGTCATAAACACCTGTACCTCGTCCCCGTCGTTGATCCCGTCTCCGTCGGTATCTGCTAGGTTTCGGTCTGTCAGGTAGTCACGTAACTCGAACACATCCTTGAGTGAGTCGCCATCGGAGTCGAGCGGCACAAGGTTGATGAGCCCTAGGTCGATCTGTGCGCCAGCAACAAGGGTTTGGTTGCTAAAGGTAACCGTCTCATAGCCCCGAAGCTCAATTTCGACATCGTAGGTATTGGGGGGGAGGGGCACGTTGAAGAGGCCGTTTGTGGGAGTCTTGGCATTGTAAGTTATGCCATTCGTCGCGAGGAATGTGACGCCGATTCCGCGGTTGCTTGTGTCGCATGGCGCCATGGCCCTACCGATGAATGATCCGGCGTTCGTCGGGGAGAGGAACGTGATTGAATCCGAAATTAGGTTCTCATTTCCCGCAGCGTCGCGCAGCAGGACATACACCAGGCAAGCCTGGCCGTTCACGGGCGAACCCAGCGTATGTGCGATAACCGTCGGGCGGAAGGGTTGCCACGGCCGGCCATCGAGGCTGGAACTGTTCCCGACCTTCATCTCCACCGCATCCTGGACCGAGAAGATGAAAAGCTCGACTAACGGCGAAATGGTCACGGGCAGGCCATAGTTGATGCTGAGGACCCCCTCCGGGGCAGAATAGTCCATGCGGGGGGTACCCGAGAAAATGTGGCTGGGGACGCCGCGCCGTCCTCCCGCGCCCAGGGGAACGATGTAATAGTAGTAAGTCGTGAAGTTGACGAGGTTCGAGTGCGTGTATATCCCGCCCTCGTCTCCAACCGGGACCGTGTCCAGCAGGGTAAAGCTGTTGGAGGACACGAGCGAGCTATAGATTTCCATTCCTTCATAGCCCCGCTCGACCGCGAACCCGAGGATATTCTGGTTTGGCTTCGGGTAAAACGGGGAGACGGGGTCCACCGGTCGCGAGTGGTCCAGGGGGTGTAGGCCCAGAACCCGGGCCTGCAGCGGCGGCGTGAAAACATCGTCGGTGTGGTCCAGCGGGTTGGCTTCGTTATCGAGTTCGGACTTGTCATTTTCGCCCCCGCCATCGGTGTCCACGGCGCCCGGATCCGTGCCCGCATCGTATTCTTCTATATTCGTCAGGCCATCGCCATCCAGGTCGCCGTTTGCATCGTGGGCCGTTCCATCCAGGCCTGCGTGCAGGTCTTCGTAGCGGTTGGGCATGCCATCGCCGTCGATATCGCCTCCTAACCCTTGCTCTATCTCGTACAGATGAAAGGAGCCGTTGTCCACGCGTTGGAAGTCGCGTTGCAGGTTGTCTTTTCCGCTAGAATTGACCCGAACATGGAAGCTTGCTCCAATGGTTGGCGGATTTGTCTCGGAATATGTGCCACCAGAGGAATCGGCCTCGGTTGTTGCCGCGAACACGCCGCTGTATACCCCGTCGTTGGCGGCGCCGTCGTGCCCGATTCCGTTGTCACGTAGGCGCAGTGTCGTCAGGAGTCGCGCAGGGTGGCTTACCTCTGCGATCACGTCGGCACCAAGAACCGGGCCCTGGCCGTCGGTGAGGACCATCGAAATGGGCATCGGCAAGCCGCGGAGGTAGAGGCCGTTTTCACTGTAGGCCGTGCTGTCGCCGTGGTACTGCGCAAAGTGCAGGAAGCTCTGTACGCCTTGCTTGTTCTTGCCTGAAAGGACCATGAGGTACGATTCCGCATTAGCACTGTTGTTCGTGATGGTGAGCGTCCATACCCCGTCTTCCATGGTGTTGGTGCGGTAGGTGGTGTAGAAGGACGGGTCCCAGCTGTTCGTCCCTCCGTCGGGAAGGGGGAACGTGGCCCCCGTGGGACTCCTAATAATGAAGTCCAAATCAGCGTTGCTGTCGTTGGCGTATACCGTTGCAATACAGTCGCTAAGCCCACCCTCGTCTAGCTCAAGTTCACACACGATTGCGGCATTGCCCCCGATGGAGCCTGCATTTTCTAGGATCCGGTCCCTGCGGTGAATCCGCTCGCTGGATAGCAGGTAGGTGTTGGCCAAGTCGAGGATCATGCTCCCGCTAGTCGTACCATTTTTCGATGAAGCCTCCATCGCTTGGACCTCGTAAAACTTCCCGTTGGTTTCGTTGGCAATGGACTGCAGATGGTTTTTATCCGCTCCCGTGCCCAGGGCAATCGTCTCGACCCGGACCCCTGTCCCGAAGAGAAAGCCGAATTGGTCGTCGAAGGTACTGGGTTCGTTCTGGTGGCCATCCGAGAGCAGGATAATCCATTTCTCCGACTCGGGCTTCCCGTTGGTATCGAGTTCCTTGGCTCCCCAGAAGAGCCCGTCCCCGATCGAGGTATTCCCTGCGGGTTCCAGCAGGTTCCCAGTCGGGTTCCCCTCGTCGATCCAGAGGTTTACGAGGTCCCGTTCGAACTGGGAGTCCATCTGCTTCAGGGAGTAGAGTACCTGGGCGTCAGCGAAGGAGTTGGTCCCGGTCTCTGTGCTTTCATCATTGTCCCCGCTGAAGCGCACGATGCCGATCTGGTCGTCACTACCCGAGGTGTCGACGTAAAGCTGGGCCGCGGCCCGGGCGCCGTCGATGCGCT
>JAPKCZ010000334.1 GCA_028822745.1 Kiritimatiellia bacterium
GCCGAAGTCCATGTCCACACCGTCAATCCGGTAGCCGCTGAGGTCGAAGGTGTTTGAACTGGAGGTGTTGTAGAGTTCAATAAATTCAGCCGCCGGCTGGGTGGGGTCGTAGTGTATCTCGTTAATGACGCGGGCGGCGCCAGGGTCAGGTATAGGCAGTGTGCCGGAATAAGTGATGGACGCATTTAGCGTGGCAAGCGTGGCTTCGTCGAGTGTGAGGGCCGCGATGGATAGCTGTGTCACAGTTGAAGTGACGGACACGTCAACTTCCCAGTGCGTCAAATCGGTCCATTTAACCGGGTAGGGTTCGCCATTTATGGAAATGTATTTTACCTGCAGTGGTGCTTCACCCGTCAATGTTGCAGGTGTTGTGGATGTGATGATGTTGGTCTCAGACATGGTGAAGACCGAGGTATCTAAGGCATCGACTTGCGATGTCAGCGATGCGCGCCGTTGATCGATCCAGGTGCGTATTGCCGTGGGTGGATCGACGACGACCGAGTTGGTCACAAAGGCTTGGTATTGCGCGTCCATGATGGGGTCGCCGATCTCCGGGGCGTAGAGCGTATCGGCGATGGTTTGAATCGCACGTACATAGGCGCGGCGGAAGCGTGGGTTGACGTAAAATTTTGCGCTGAGAGTGGGGTCGTTAATCCCCGAGAAAATGGAGTCTGTAGCTCCGCTACTTCCCGCGCCGAGGGAGAAGTCCATGTCCCAAAGCAAGATCTGCCATCCGGATTCCACCGGATTGTATGTGTAAGCGTTTTTTCCTCGTGCATAGCCGTAGCCGTCCCAATCGGCAATAGCATGTCGCACTGCAAAGGCGCGCATCCAGCTTTCAAAATCGACAAGGGCGCTGACACGTTGGTCATACACGTCTCCGAGCGGCAAATTCATGGCTTCCGCGAGCGTGAAGATATCCTGGTAGCAGTCATCGCTTGCCTGTTGAACCTTCTTTTCCCACGACCAACGATAGCGCGCCTGTTTGTAGGCACTACCGGTCAGAAACTTCTGAATGGTTGCGTTGACCGAGTTGTGGGATAAGCTGTCATCGTATTCAAACCAATCATCGATTTCGAAAAGTGAGCCGTTGAAGTCATCCGGGTACCAGGTCTTCAGCCAGTCTCGGTTTGGAAAGGATACGTCGCCAAAGACTTTGCCTCTTTTGGACTGGTTGACGTAGACGTGTACGTAGCGTTGATAGCTGGTCGGATGACCGAGTTGTTCGCCCATCCAAAAACAGAAACGCTCGCGTTGATAGGTGGGATCACGACCGCCTTCGAAAAAGTCGAGGTTGAATGAACGTGTTCCCAGTAGCGGGTTGTCCTTGGGTGCTTTGAATGCGTAGGCGCTGTTCGCCGTCAACGGGTTTCCGGATGGACGGATAAACGAACTGCCGCGATATCGGATGGATGCATTGTAGATGGCGCGCATGTTATTATAGATCATGGTCGTATCCATGAGTTTGTTGCTCAACCTGATTTGGGACTGCCAGAAGGCACGCGTGGATTCTGTTATCCAGAAGCGGTATGTGCCAAAGCCTCCCGCTGGTAATGTTTGCCCGAACATGACCAATGCTTCGCCGGAGGTGTTCGGTTCCGGAAACTGTGTTGCGGCAGCCTTTGTGTCTGTCGCGTCGACGTGGAAGGCAACGATCGCATTTGCTGCCTGACCGGGCAGTGTTGCGCTATAGACGCCATCGCCCCCGCGAAGGTCGGGTGATGCGCCGGTGTCGTTCATGACGACGCTCTGAATGGTGCTGCTAGGTCAACACGGAAGCGCAAGGTCACGCTGGCCACGCCGTCATGATCGTGAACACGCGTCGTGATGGTTACGTCAATGTTTGCGGCGGGCATAAGTGGGCTGTGCTGTGTGTCGGTGATGGCTGGACCACTATTGGTGGTCACGCAACTGTTGGGTTCGCCTGGGCTGCCGAGGTTGGCCGGAACGGGAAGCGTACCGCTCGTCTCGAGCCAATTTCCGAGCAGGCGAAGCAAAATGTCGCGATGGCCGGCAAGCCATCGTACGCGAGCACGGATTGTTATGTTGTCGTCTGCGGTTGTCAGGCCTGCCACGTCGATCTCGGCACGATTTGAGGCTGTGTCGCCGTCGGATTCGGCGATGAGATGAAGGCTTTGGGAACTGCTGAAGCCTTCTGTTGTTTCGAGCACAGAATCTTGATGGTTGCCCTGGATGAGCCACCCGGTCAATCCGCCTTCAAAGTCACCGTTGAACACCAATGGGTTGCCGGCCTTAATAATCTCAATATCATCGACGAGGCATTCACCTTGCCCCAAAAGTAGCAAATGCAGTTCTTCCGGTAGGCGAGCGCTGTTACCATTGTCCAGTTTTCCTGTGTGTTCGACGAGCACCCAAGGGGCCTTTTGTGTTTCATCACTGCCCGCCCAGTTGGGCGCCAAGCGGTTGTCACTCGACGCATCACAAAGTTCCAAGCTGCTGCCTCCGCCGTCTGTCCACGCGCCCCAACGAGGGCCGTCGCCGTACGTCACTTCGTCGACGTGCACGAGGTCGGTGGTAGGGAATGAAAGGTTGTCCGGTCGCGACAGCACAATACATTCGCCGCTGTCGGATAGTGAGCCAGAAAAGTTTCCAACGGTGTTCGTGCCATTGAGCGAAGCATAGCGCGCGATCATGTGTGCGGCGTTTTCTGCGATGACGAGAAATCCGTCGGCAGCAATGTGTGTGCCGGCTGGAATGACGTAGTTGATGCCGTCCGTGAATTGCCAATGGCTCACGTCGACCGTTGTTGTGCCATGATTGTAGAGCTCGACATATTCATCATTCCCATCTTCCGTGATGGGGTGATACATGATTTCGTTGATAACAACGCTGTTGACCCGAGCTTGCGCGTTTGTTGTGCCTGGCGAGTTTGCGGATAACGTTTGCAGACCATCCGGAGCGCCGTCCGGTGTGCGTCCTTGTGCGATACCGTTTTGTGTGGCACCAAAGCGTACGGCGTCAACAACGCGATTTTCGATCAGGTCTGTCAAGAAGACGTGGTCGCCATGGCTGCTCAGCGAGAATCCAAGATTTGTCTGCGTAAGCAGGAGATAACCGTGCGCTGCGATAATCGAATTTGAAGGAAAAAGGTATTTGTTTGTTTCGATGTTTTCCGTCAAAGCGAAGCCAAGCATATCGACGGGTGTCGTGCTCGAATTGAATATCTCGATATAATCAACGTCCGGTAAGTCGGTGTGCGCGAGCACTTCGTTGATTCGGATGGATGAGCGTGGTGTATTTACGGGCATGTCGTGGGCTCTCATTGAGCCGCCGCGTTCAGCACTGATGCCCCATGCACGCACATCGTTTTCACCGAAGTCGGGACTGTACTGGACGAGGGAATGGCCCGCACCATCGGCAGCGACGGGCCAAGGGGGATCATCGTCATATTCGACCTCGAGCAGTATGGCGTCTTGTCGGTTTCGCAAACGCAGTGTGCCACCGCCGTTTGACAAGGACCCCTCGTAGGGGCCCAATATGCCTGAGGTCTGATGCAGGTCCTGTATTGCATCTGGGTCGGCCGCGACAATGATGTGGCCACGTGGTGGAATGGATAGGCCGGCAGGGAATGTGAAATCAACGTCGCCACTTAATCTATATTCGCTAAGTGATTGCGGGACGT
>JAPKCZ010000016.1 GCA_028822745.1 Kiritimatiellia bacterium
CCATCGCCGGATTCGATGAGCACTTGTGTCTTGGCCCCTGTGGCTTCTTCCGGATTAAGAATGCGAACACGGTAATCCGTTAAGGCAACATCTTTGATCTCGGGATAGAACTCTCGCAGCGAACGACGCAGCGCTTCATTGAGCGCGTCGACGGGACCACGTCCTTCCGCTACGGTGTGCCCGACCTTGCCGTTCACACGCACCTTGATGGTGGCCTCTGTTACACACGGCTCATCTTTGCCGCGCTTTTCGACAATCACACGGTACCCATCCAATTCAAAGAATGGTTTATGCGCTTTGAGCACCTTTTGAATTAGAATATGAAAGGACGCGTCGGCAGCTTCAAATTCGTAGCCTTTGCTCTCCATGTCTTTTAGCGCGGCAAGAATTTCACCTTTGGCTTCAGACGAGGCACTCCGTCCGACACCCATTTCAACAGCCTTTAACAGGACATTACTACCGCCCGACAGCTCCGACACCAGAATGCGGCGTTCATTGCCAACGGTTTCTGGAGAAATGTGCTCAAACGTCGCAGGGTTTTTGCCAACCGCATTCGCATGCTGTCCGGCTTTGTGCGAGAAAGACGCCTGCCCGACAAAAGGCGCGCGCACGTCGGGGCGTTGATTCGTCAATTCATCCACGAACTGTGACATTTCACTAAGCTTGGCGAGCTGCCCCGGGTGAATGGCGCTATACCCCATCTTCGTTTCAAGAATAGGGATCACCGTGATCAGATTCGCGTTACCGGTCCGTTCGCCGTATCCGTTCATCGTCCCTTGAATCTGGACCGCACCCGCACGCACAGCAGCGAGACTGTTCGCCACGGCGAGCCCCATGTCGTTGTGCGGATGAATCGCCACCTTGGTTCCCGTCGACGCAATAACGGCAGCCGTAGCGGTATAGATGTCATCCGGAAGGCTTCCGCCGTTCGTGTCGCATAGCACCAAATAATCAGCGCCACCATCGGCCGCCGCTTTCACGGTCTGCATGGCATACTCAGGATTGTGCTTGTAACCATCAAAGAAATGTTCCGCATCGTAGATGACTTCGCGGCCCTTTTCCTTCATGTGGCTGACCGTCTCACTGATCATGAGGAGGTTCTCTTCGGGCGTGGTACGCAACACATCGCGCACGTGTAGATCCCAAGATTTACCCACGATCGCAACAGCGGGCGTGTCGGCCGACAGGAGAAACTCAACCATTGGGTCCTCGGCGATAGGCGTATTGGCGCGTCGTGTCGAACCGAAGGCAACCACTTTGGCGTGCTTCAAGTTACGTTTCTTAATTTCACGGAAGAACGCCATATCCTTCTCGTTCGACCCGGCATACCCGCCTTCAATGTAATCCACGCCAAAAGCATCAAGCCGTTCGGCCAATCTCACCTTGCCGGACGGCGAGAATGAAATACCCTGGGCCTGCGCCCCGTCACGTAAGGTGGTGTCGTATATCGCGATTCTTTTTTCACTCATGGCAATTCCCCCTTCTGCGGGGTGTAGGGTTTATGGCGTGGCCGTGCTGGCCGTGCCGTTTTCGTAATATGCGGAATAAATCGATTGTACGGCCTTTGCTCGATCCGCGCCTTTGACGCCGAACATCATACTGATTTCAGAAGAGCCCTGATTCATCATCTCAATATTGACGCCTGCTTCAGACAACGCGGCCGTGGCCGTGGCAGCGAGGCCAACGCCGAAACGCATGCCCTCCCCAACGACCATGATCAACGCCAAATCATGCTCGACGCCAACGTCATCTGCACCCAGCTCGTCCATAATGCGCTTGATCACACGCGATTCGCGCGTGCTATCCAATTGTGCTTCAGCCAAGACCACCGACATGTCATCAATGCCCGACGGTGTGTGCTCGTACGACAAGCCTTCATCTTCGAGGATCTGTAGTAGCCGACGCCCGAAACCCACTTCGCGGTTCATCAGGTACTTGCGAACATAGATGCTGCAAAACCCACCGGCACTGGCAATCCCGACCACGCGAGCGGATGTTTTCTCATGCGACGACACAATGCGCGTCCCGGGACGTTCGGGGCGATTCGTGTTCTTCACACAGATAGGAACCCCAGCTTTGACAGCAGGCGCAATGGCTTCGTCATGCAATACCGAAAAACCCGCATAGGAGAGCTCGCGCATTTCACGCGGTGTCAGTTCTGTGATCGCGACAGGGTTGTCGACAATTCGAGGATCCGCGACTTTAACCGAATCGACATCTGTAAAATTCTCGTACATGTCTGCGCCGACCGCTGCCGCTAGAATCGACCCTGTAATGTCTGAGCCCCCACGCGAAAACGTAGCAACATGCCCGTCAACGTCATAACCAAAAAACCCAGGAAAGACGCCGACACAATCGAGGTCCTTTAACGACGCAAGCTTGGTGTAAGCGCTGTCCAGAAGACGGGCCTCGCCATACTCAGACGTCACCACCATACCCGCGTCACGGGGATTCACGTACATGGCCGGGACACCCGATTCGGTAAGGGCCGCGGCAACAAGTCGCGCTGCGTTGTCTTCACCTGCCGCCTTCATGAGATCCATGAACCGCAAGTCATGCGTCGCATCGGCGTCGAGCCGCCCAACAAGGTCGGCACGAATTTCATCCATGACCGATTGCGGCAAAGAAAGCTCGCGGTGAATCGACGCAAAGCGTTCAACCACGACGGCCATGGCGTCGGAAGCATTTTCGCCGCGCAAGACCATTTCACCGCATGCGATCAAGCGATCGGTGACTTTGATATCGTCATCGCTACGTTTTCCCGGTGCGGACACCACGACCAAACGCCGTTGCGCATCGGCCGCAACGATTCGGCACACCTTTTGCACCTGAGCCGCGTCCGCAAGGGAACTACCACCAAATTTACAAACATTCATGAAATACTGATCCTTGAAGCGTCCGCACCCGTTCTGGGATACGTTGACTTAGACGTCTTCGATTCGAATATGCACAGGTTCGTCACGCACGGCATCCATGGCCGCGATGGCCGCCAACGCGGCCTGACACTGACGATTCGTCGCGTGGTGCGTCACAAGAACAACGCTAACGTGGTCGTTCGACTCCGTCTCTTTCTGGACGACGGACGCGATACTGATGTCTTGCGTGCCCAGGGTCGCCGAAATTTCCGCGAGAACATTTGGGCGATCAAGTAGCGAAAGGCGAATGTAGTGACGCGTTGAAATCTCGGAGGCGTCGGCAAGCGACAGTGCTGCGTTTGAATGCCCTGGTCCGACAAACTGTCGTGGCGAGCCGGACTGCAAATTCTTCGTCACGTCACAGATATCGGCAAGCACCGCACTGGCTGTGGGTTCGCGGCCGGCACCTTTACCGTAATAGAGTGTTTCTTCAGTCATGTCACCATGCGCCATCACGGCATTAAAGACACCGCCCACTTGTGCCAAAATGTGCTCTTGCGGCAAGAGTGCGGGATGCACACTGACTTCCACGTGCTCTCCAGCGCGTCGAATCACAGCCAGCAATTTGATGGCATAACCGAGTTCGCGGGCATGCGTGATGTCTTCGGTGGCGAGTCCACGAATTCCTGAGACCGGCACGTCGTCGAGCGGAACATTGAACCCGTAGGCGAGCGAGGCCAGCAACACCGCTTTGTGAGCCGTATCGTGTCCATCCACATCCAGCGCGGGGTCCGCTTCCGCAAATCCCAGACGTTGGGCATCGGCGAGCACCTCCTCAAAGGAAAGATGCTCCTTCTCCATGCGCGTCAGGACGTAGTTGCAGGTGCCATTCAGAATGCCATAGATCCAGTCGATACGATTGGAGACGAGCCCCTCACGCAAGGCGCGAATCACAGGGATGCCGCCGCCCACGCTGGCCTCAAAATAGATTTCGGCGCCGTGCTCACGTGCTAGGGCAGTCAATTCTGCGCCGTGCTTCGCCAGCAGAGCCTTGTTGGCTGTCACAACGGGTTTACCGCGCCTCAACGCTGCTTCCGTGAACGTTTTGGCAATGCCGGTACCGCCGACAAGTTCGACGATGATGTCCACAGCATCGTCATCGATAACGGATTGTGCATCGGTCGTCAGTAATTCACGGGGAACCGCGACGCCGCGGTCCGTCGCGATATCCAAATCGGCAATGCCGCGTAATACGGGCCGAAGGCCGGTACGCTCGGCAATGAGATCGCCGTTTCTGATCAATCCGTCAGCAACACCGGCACCAACGGTGCCAAATCCAAGTAGTCCTATGCCAAATTCCTGCATGCTTATCCCGTTCGTCGGCCAAATACCGAGGGTCGTGTTTAAAAAAATTCAGTACGATCTGACAGGGTCCCGAGACCCGCTGCCAGCTAGCCGAAATGACGCAAATACAAGTGCGGGACAATATCACAGACAGGCTTAAGCACAAGTCCAAAAGGGCTTTCACACAGGGCTCAGCGCAGCGAAAAGAGGGTGTTTTTCACAAGAATGAAACAAGTTTGACGACGGCGTCGACAAGCAGTTCCAAAGGCCTGCGAATCAAGCCTGAGAGCGGTATCGCGTCAAATGACGCAAAGGCCAGCAGGGCGGCGTATGTAATGCTTGTGATGATGAGGATACGAGAACGGCGCAGCCCGGCCCGTTTGCCTGATTTCGGATCGTGTTTTTTGGCGGGTCGAATACGGCTTTCGGGAGCTGCTGCGCCGTCGGGCAGCTCACTTGAGACGTCGCCGGATATAAACGCGTCAACGATCTCGATGACGCCGGATAATGAAGGATGGCTGGCCACGTGCCCGCCGACGTCACAGACCAGAGTCATGACGTCAAAGACCGAATTGTTTGGACAGCCCACCATCCCGGCAACCGTTCCATCCAGCATACTTAGGTCGTTGTGTCCGTTTCCGATTGCCAGAACCTGGTCGGTCGGCACCTTGAGATGGTGTGCAAGCTCCGCCAGGGCGGTACCCTTTGTCGCGGGCACCATGCGGACCTCCACCTGATTCTTGCTGCGTATGATCTGCATATGTTTGTGCTCACGTTGACGCAAACGCAGCATGTCTTCGGCGACTTCGGCGGCTTCTTCAGAATCAAATCGAACGGCCAAACGTGCAGACGTACGGGCAATGGTACGAACACCAATAGCGCCGCCAACAACGGTCGAATGCCAAGCATGAATGGCCGCTGACGTCTCTTTTGTCTCACGCCAGATGCGAAACAGGGTGCCAACGTTCCAGCTGACGTGCGGCACGTAGCCGAGCACCGTCAAACGATAAATAAACGCGTGCCGGATGATCACGTAATCGGGCACGACCCCATACCTGCGCATGGGCATGAAGAATTCCCAGAAACTCCGGAACGTGCGCCCTGTGCAGGCGGCCCACTGTGCGCCGTTAGCCGCACGAAGGTGCTCAATACGGTCATGGAAGGTGAGATACAGCGGCAGCTCATTGGCACTGCCAATCAGCGTCCCGTCCAGATCCGTTGCTAGCAGCCCTATCGTCGCAGGCATTCGCCGTCCTCGTGCACGTTTTGGTTCGGATTGCACCGTACCCGTGGTGCTCCCGATGTCCATTAATTCTGCTCTAGATGCGGCCGTGCGCTGCATGTTTCCCTTACTTCCCGGCACATATCCTCGATCGGCCGACTCGTTTGATGTCTTTTGTGTTGAACTCGACCTAAAATCCGCGCGTTTCTAGCGCGGTGCGAAGTTCTAATTGAAAGGCTTGTATGTCTTGCTCGGAAGGTTTGTAGTCCGGTGAGCTCGGATCCAGCGCCAGGCGCCCTAACTGATCCAGCGACCACAGGGCAGCCTGACCGTCGCTGAACGTCACACTCCCACTCGCCAACGCACCGGACTTGACGACACGGTCGACATCGACAGCGACGTTACCGCCGAGCAGCCCATCATCAGGGGGCAGACCAGCTTCCGGCACGCCTTCTTCTACAGCATCCATAGCGCCGGCGGCATCCTCAAGGCCACTCGCTGGTGGTGGCGGCAGAGGCGTTTCCTCAGGCTCGCTGTCGGGTGGTTTCGGCACCTCTTTGTCTTTGACGTCGACGCCAAGATCCAGCACAAGAAAGCGCACGTCCATATAGGTCATGGTTATCTCAAACTCGTCCTTGATGCGTTTTTGGACATCGGAAAGCCCTTCGCCGTCGCGCACCCAGTCGCCCACGGCCTTCTTTTGGTCATCGGTCAATTCCATCAATGCTCCTTAGATAAATTATGTCGCGTGTTTCAAAACACGTAGAATGTCAAAATAAGTGATAAGTAAGCGCGTCATTATAGCGGAATGGGTCAGCGTTCTAAAGGCAAAAAGCGGGCAGACCCCCTTTGTGATCATCATGCGACGATGATCTGATTACTCCCCATTCAACGTCAAGACAAGGGAACGAGATCCCCCGTGATTTCGGTGCTCGCACAAATAAACGCCCTGCCAAATGCCTAGATTGAGGCGGCCGGAGCGCACGGGCAATGTCAGCGACGGTCCCAGCAGCGATGCCTTGATATGAGCGGGCATGTCATCCGGCCCTTCCTCAGTGTGCGTGTAGTAGGATGCGTGCTCGGGTGCGATCACGTTAAAATGCTGCTCGAAATCGACACGAACGTCAGGCGACGCGTTCTCGTTGAGGGTCAAAGAGGCCGACGTGTGCTTGATATGGACATGTAAAAGGCCAATTTTTAACGAATTCAACTCTGGAATGCCCTCTAGAATGTCCTGTGTAATCAAGTGAAATCCCCGTGAACGGGGCCGTAACTGAATGTCGTGCTGAATCCACATGCAGGTCAGCCTAGCAAATCAGAACAGCGAAAGGCAACGCTGGTACTCCTGTTTTGGATTAATAAATAAACTTTTGCAAGCATTCTTACAATCTGTTTGACGTGCCAAACAAAGTAAACGAACCTAGTCATTTGCTGAAAGGAAGACCATGCCAAATACCATATGGAAAGAATATGAAGCCAACCCGCTGACCCACAGCGCAGCCCACTATTTAATGGCCATCAAAAATTTACTAATCGAACGCGGTTATGCCCGTGTCACGGATGTCGCCCGCGAGTTGAATATTACACGTGGCAGCTGCTCCATCAGCCTGAAACCCCTGAAGCAGCGGGGACTGGTAACGGTCGACGAAAACAAATTCCTCAGTCTTTCGGAGGAAGGCCGTCGCCTCGCCGAATTGGTCGAGCGTAACGACGAAGTGCTACAATCGTTTATGACCGATGTCCTTGGCATCGACAAAGATCAGGCCGAAATTGACGCCTGTAAGATCGAACACCTACTCAGCATAGAAACAAGTGTGAAAATGGCAAACTTCGTCAAGTTCATTGAGAGCAACCAGCCTGTCACCAAGAATTTCTTAAAAGCGCTGCATGAGCATCGCCCCGAGTGTAAGGAAAAAACGGAAAACTGCGACTTGTGCGATACACACTGTCTGGCCACGCTGGAACACTAGCTCGGGCTTTCCCCGATGGCGCACACCGCCGAAGCCACCTACGCTCCCCTTTTGGATAACAACATGACGCAACCCAAACGCATACCACTGGTCGATCTAGCGCCGCATACATTCGCCGAAATCGCGGATATCGCGGCGCCCGACCAAGAAAAGGAACGCCTGATGTCTCTCGGCGTTTGCCCAGGACGCACCGTCGAATTAGTCATGACAGGCGACCCAATGATCATTCGCGTGCTCAGCACACGCGTCGGACTCTCACGACGACTTGCCGAAACCATTGTGGTAGAGCCCTGCCACGACGACTGCGACGACGAACACCACGCGCAGGACGCGACGAACGTAAACGAACCCCACCAGAACCCCGCCAACACTTAACCACGACTCCATCCATGGCTTGTATTAAAGAAATTTTGCCGGAACCCGTCAGCGCAACGCCACGCAAGAAGCGCAAGACAAGCAAACGCCCCCTCAATATCGCGCTTGTTGGCAATCCTAACGCTGGTAAAACGGCCCTCTTTAACCGACTGACGGGGTTGCGCGCTCGAACAGGCAATTTTCCAGGGACGACAGTCGAACGTCACGTGGGCCGTTTCGACATTGGCAAACATTCTGTCGAAGTCGTCGACCTGCCCGGCATGTACAGCATGACCCCGGCCACACCAGAAGAGCACGTCGGCCACGACATGCTCTTCGGCAAAATCCCCGGCGTGGCGCGACCCGACGGCATTGTTTTCATCATCGACGCCGACAATTTGGAACGAAACCTCTTTCTTCTGAGCCAGGTCCGCGAGTTCGACTTCCCCGTGATTGTCGCACTCAACATGATTGATGTCGCTGCACGGCACGGCATTCAGATCGACACCGAACGCCTCAGCGTGGAGCTAGGCTGCCCGGTTGTGTCCATTATCGCCAAAACCGGAACAGGCCTAGACACGCTGAAATTGGCCATTAAAAGCTGGATCCCACCCCAGACCCGCACCGTTATTCCGCTTCCCGTTGCCGCCGCTATTGACGACTGCGCTTGCGCGGGCTGCTGCGGTTGTGCGTTTAAACAGCGTTTTGATTATACAGAGAAGATCGCAGATCGCTGCTCGCAGCACCCCGCCGTCGCCTCGCCGCGGCGCACCGAAGCCATCGACCGCATCCTAACCAATACGTTCACCGGCGTACCCGCCTTTTTCGGCGTCATGCTGGCCGTGTTCTATCTCATCTTCAGCGCAGCCTCGATTCCCATGGACATGATCGACGGGTTGTTCGTGCACATTGGCGGCTGGATTACCAACACACTCCCCGACGGCGCGCTGCGCAGCCTGCTCGTTGAGGGCATCATTGGCGGCGTCGGCGGCATCCTCGTCTTCCTGCCACAGATTTGCATTCTCTTTTTCTTCCTGGGCCTGCTGGAGGACACGGGCTACCTATCGCGCGCGGCCTTTGTCATGGATCGCCTGATGCGCCGTGTCGGTCTCCCCGGATCCGCATTCATTCCTCTGCTATCGTCACACGCTTGTGCCATTCCCGGCATTATGGCCACACGTGTCATCCGCGATGAACGCGACAGGTTGGTCACCATTCTGATTGCACCATTAATGACCTGCTCTGCTCGCTTGCCCGTGTATGCCATGGTCACCGCACTGATCTTCCCCGATGAGCCACTCAAAGCGGCCCTCGTTTTCACAGGCGCTTACTCCTTGGGTATCGTCGCCGCACTGACCATGGCGTTTGTGTTCAAAAAAACCATTCTGCCCGGGGAGAGTAAACCCATTATTCTCGAACTGCCCGGCTACAAGGTCCCGTGCTTACGCAGCGTCTTTCTACACACCTATGATCGTGCAAAAATCTTTGTACAACAGGCAGGCACCATGATCCTGCTGATTTCCGTGCTCCTTTGGGCCGCCGCCACCTATCCCAAACCCGACAACGTGCCCGAAGAAGTGGTGCTGCTACAACAGAAGGTTGAGCTTGCGACTGCCGCCGGCAACATGGCCGAGGCGGAAACCCTGAAGACCCAGGCCGCCAACATGCAGCACCAATTCGAACTCGAGTATTCCGTCGCAGGGCGACTCGGCAAGTTCATTGAGCCGGTTGTACGCCCGCTAGGATTCGACTGGCAGATCGGCATTGGCGTGATGACCTCATTTGCAGCCCGTGAAGTGATTGTCTCCACGCTGTCTATTGTATACGGGGTTGGAGCCGACGCCGGCGAAGAGAATCCAGTGGGATTGTATGACACCCTGCGCAAAGCGACGCGCGCCGACGGATCGGCCGTTTTCACGACCGCGACGGGCTTAAGTCTATTGGTTTTCTATGTTCTGGCGATGCAATGCCTGCCGACCCAGATCGTCACCAAACGTGAAACAGGCTCCTGGAAATGGGCCATATTTCAATTGGTCTACATGACCGTGCTCGCCTACGGGGCCTCCTTTGCCACCTTTCAAGGCCTGCGCCTGCTGGGAATCAGCTAATGGGGCAGCGGGTCAGGCCCTAGAACAGTGCCGACTTCACCCTGCTTCTTGACACGTCACCGACACGGCGTGCATAGTTCGGCCTTCACAGCAAGGGAGGTAGAACGATGATTAAGGCCAAAATAATTGGCGCGAGCGGCTACGGCGGCATCGGCGTAGCCGAACTCTTGCTCAGCCACCCTGAAGCCGAAATCGTCGCCCTCGTCGGCGTGGACCCAGTTAATGTGCCCATCAGCGACGTCTATCCGCATCTGAGCGGTTACCTCGACATGCCCATTCTCGCCGCAGACGACCCAAAAGCGCAGGTCGATGCGGATGTCGTCTTCATGGCGACACCCGACCGTGTCGGCATGCAGCTGGCACAGTCCGAACTCGACAAAGGCGCCAAAGTCATCGATTTCAGCGGCGATTTTCGTTTCAACACCCCCGACGCTTATTGCGACTATGCCACACGCATCGGCCTCGCACCGGATCATCTGGCCCCCACCCTTCTGTCCGATTCTGTCTACGGCCTAACCGAGTTGCACCGTGACGCATTGAAAGCCGGCCCATCGGTGGTCGGTAATCCCGGGTGCTTCGCTGTCAGCTGCCTGCTCGGACTGGCGCCGGCCGTCGCCGCGAAACTCGTGACCCCGGACAGCATCATCTGTGACTGCAAAACCGGTGTCTCCGGCGCCGGCAAAAAGGCTAGCGCCGCATTTCATTTTCCAGCACGTCACGAAAACATGAATGCCTATCGTCTGAGCGGCCACCAACACGTTTGCGAAATTGAACATGAACTGAACCTGCTTTCGGGCACGGCGTTCAACGTCACATTCACCGCGCAAGTGGTTCCAATGACGCGTGGCATCATGACAACACTCTATGGCACGCTGAGCGACACATACACAGAAGCGGACGTGCTCGACATCTATAAGAAACATTACGCCAACGATCCATTCGTTCGCGTGTTTCCCAGCGACGCCGGCATCGGCACGGCCCACGTCCGTGGCAGCAACCGTTGCCTGCTCATGGTGAGTGTTGACGAACGTACGCATCGCCTGCGCATCGTGTCCCATATTGACAATCTGATGAAAGGTCAGGCCGGATCCGCCGTTCAGAACATGAACGTGCTGTTCGGATGCCCTGAAACCATGGGCCTCGATCGCCCCGGCAACTATCCGTGAGTAACATTTCCCAGCGCATTACGCATCGGGTCGATTCAAAATAAACATCAAATAGGAGAACAGATCATGGACGAAGGAAAATCAGCGAAAACGGTTATCGGCGACGACGTCGAAATCACAGGCACCATCAACAGCACAAGCGACGTTCAATTCGCGGGCACGCTGAATGGCGACCTGAATTGCAGCGGACACGCAGTGATCACGAAATCGGCGACCATCAAGGGCAACATTTCCTCCAATGGCGCTACCGTTGAGGGCAAAGTGACCGGCAACGTCGTCGCAAAAGACCGCATCGAACTGAAAACCTCGGCGCGACTGACGGGCGACATCAAATCCAAGCGCCTTACGGTCGAAGACGGCGTCACCTTTGTCGGCAAAGCGGAAGTCACGCCCTCCGGCACCACGGGTACCAGCACCACGGATACCAGCAGCAGTGCACCAAGCCAGGGTGCGCCGACAGAAAATGTCGCCGACGAAAAAGGCAAGGGCCCTTTCAGCCGTAAATAACCCCAATAGTTCACCGACCCACGTGAGCCACGAACCGCCACCATGCGAGCCAAACAAGGCTCACAAGGCGGTGCGTGCCTGACGCGGCCAAACGCCCACTTGCGGACATGGCCAAACGAAACATTCATAAGACACAGGTCATTGACGGCTTCAGTTCACTGCAAGCCGTCAAGCGCTCAGGCAAAGGCACGCAAGAGGCCAAATTTCGAGAATCATCCAGCCGTTTGCCGGATCGAAAGCCTGAAACGCCGTCCGACAAAAACCCACTTGCGGCCAAGCGCATCGGCAGCACTGCCATGCCCGCGAAGCATCACCTGACCTGTTATGAGTGCGGATTTGAATTCGTACTCACCGGACGCCTCGAGGATACGTATTGCGCCAAATGCCGCAAGACCCTCAAAGCCGGCCACCACACGATTTCGGGAGAATGGACGGTCGACCTCAAAACACTGGGCACGATTGACGTCAGACCCAGCGCACGCGCCGATGGCGTCGCGCTTGTTTGCGGCAATTTGGTCATCGCAGGCGACGTATCAACATGCGACATCACCGTCTGCCGCACGGCGACGTTTTGCGAAGGCGCTATCTTCGATTTGGACAGAATTCAGTTCTGTGATGTGGAAATTGGTGAAAACTATTCCCTATCCCTTGACCATGATCTGGCGTGTCGCCATTTGAATGTGAAAGGCCACCTGCAGGCCAACGCCACGCTGAGCGGGCGCATGTCGGTCGCATGTGGTGCCGCATTCAAAGGAACATTGAGTGCGATTGGCTTAACGATGGAGGACGGCGCCAGCCTCTGTGCCGACCTGAATTTGCACACGCCCAAGCAAAACCACCCCGCCCCCTCCTGAAACTTGCCTCCGTGACCCCCATGGTTAATCCCTTCTCCCCCCTTCAACCCAGAACGATGAACAGTTAACAGTTAACAGTAAGCAGTGAACCCAGCACAAAGCACGGCTGTTCCCTCTAAAACCCCTTCGTGCCCTTTTTACCTTCGTGGTTAAAAACCCAGCACAGTGAACAGCGAACCCAGAACGAAGAACAGTGAACGACGAACGAAGAACAGTATTCCCCTCAGCGCCCTCCGTGACCTCCGTGGTGAATCTTCTCATTGCCCTGTAGGGTGGCGACGAATCGCAAATGCGCCAATTCTGACGATTTGATGACACAAGCATTGCCGCAATGGCAGGATCGGTCTACATTGGTGTGATCGAGAAAGCAGTGTCGTCCGCCACGCGGGGAACACCTAATTACACCAGACGACAGGAGAATTGTTGTGCCAAGTTATGATATAACCGGAACCGTAAAAGAAGTGATGGACGAAGTGACATTCGGAAGCGGTTTCAATAAACGTGAATTTGTTGTTACAAGCGAAGATGATCGTTTTCCACAGGACATTAAGTTTGAGTGCGTCAAAGACAAATGCGCGCTACTGAACGATGTGCAGCCCGGGCAACGTCTCACCGTGACGTTTGATTTGCGCGGCAACAACAAGAACAGCACGGGGCGCTATTTCGTCAACTTGACCGCGTGGCGACTACAGGCGGCCGGCGAGGGCGGCGGCGGAGCTGCTGCACCTGCGCCACAGGACAATCAAAGCGTCAGTGCAGCACCGGCGCCAGATGGTCCCCCGCTGGATCAGATCGCCGAACCGTTTAACGACCCTGACAACCTTCCCTTTTAAGCCCTCCATTACATGATACAGTCCCGCGAAGACCGTGAAGCTTTTGAAAGTACGCATCTCGCGCCCTATGCGGCGCGCAGCAGCACGTCCGTTGGGCGACAACACGAAGAGTCACGCCATTCACGTCGCATTGAATTCCAACGCGACCGGGATCGTATCGTCAACAGTAAGTGCTTTCGACGCCTGGAGTACAAAACCCAGGTGTTCGTTAACGGCACCGCAGATCACTATCGCACGCGCCTGACACACACGATCGAGATGTCGTCCGTCGGCCGCACGCTTGCGCGTGCGCTATTGGCCAACGAAGACCTGACCGCCTCCATCGCCCTCGCCCACGACATCGGCCACAGCCCCTTCGGCCACGCCGGTGAACGGCGCTTAAATGATTTAATGGCCGACCATGGCGGATTCGATCACAACCAGCAGAGCCTACGATGGGTTGAGAGCCTAGAAGAATCCTACCCCGAATTCGACGGGTTGAACCTAACATGGGAAGTGCGTGCGGGGTTACGGAAACACGAGAGCAAGACGCCTGGATTGCGACTCGACGAGCGTCCGATTGGGCCCTTCCAGTATATCGAAGCGCAGATCGCCGACATCGCAGATGACATCACCTATCAGGCGCACGACACACAGGACGGCATCGAAGCCGGCCTTCTAAGCGTCGAAAGTCTGCGTGAGACAGCACTCTGGAACATGGCGGAAGAACGGATTCGCCGCGCCTACCCAAATTGCGAAGAAGCACGCCTCGTGCCCTCCGTCACACGCATGCTTTTTACGCTGCAGATTGAGGACGTTCTAAAAATAGCACAACAGCGCCTGAGCGCGTTTACACCAGGCTCGCCCGCCGATGTCATGAACGCACCCGGCCGCGTCGTCGATTTCAGCGATTCGCTTAACAACGTTCTAAACCCCTACCGAGCCATGCTCTTCGAAAAAATGTATGGCCATCCAACGGTTGCTAAGGCGAACAACGAAGCGGTGGACATGATGACGCGGCTCTTCCAACACTACGTGGATCACCCGCAAACCATGGGCGGAAAAGCGAAACGGCGTCTGGAACGCGATGGACTCATGCGCACGGCCTGCGACTATGTCGCAGGTTGCACCGACCGCTACGCGCTCGAACAGTGCGCCATGTTCAACATCACGTAATCAATTTAGCGGCGACCACGACCCCAACGCATTGACGATGCGCCCCCGCCGTCTTCGTAAGCCGTGAGCTGTTCGGCCGACAACACCTCTTTCATGCGCGTCGAGAGGGTGCTATTGATGGTCTCGAAACCTTCGCGCACCGTGCTGTGCTCAATATACCCGCCGCTCATCAGCACATGACCGTCCGTCATTGACATACGGCGCGCCGTATAAGCGTCGGCGACCAATTGCACCTGCTCCCCTTCCAGAGCGAGGCTTTCCACAAGCGACTCGACTCTGCGGTTCGTGTGTCGAGAATAGCGGTCCGCCTCGTAATAGGCCTCCAACTCTTCGTCCGACATCAACTCCACGAGCGTGTCCTCATAAGCTTCACGGGATTTGGCGGCCACGGCCATCATGTCCTCAACGCTAGCCCCATTCTGCTTGAGTTGAGACAGTTCAACGTCCAATTCCTTACGCATTTCAGAGCGAGCGGCGACAACAGCGTCTTTGCGCTCGTCATCTAACCCAGCACTTTTTGCGCGGCGCGCCACTTCACGCGTTTCGCTTTGCAGCACACGCTCACGTTGGCGTAATTCACGATCGCGCCGCTCGGCCTCTTCGCGTGCTTCTATTTCTTCAACAACAACCTCTGAAAAAATGGCTTCTATGTCGTCCGCCGTACCAACCTGTTTAGCGATGCGTTGATCAACAATCGATTCGACCTTGGCCAATACAAGCGCATTGACCTGCTCTGCCAGATCGGCCGCGGTCGTGTCGGAAACGTTGGCCAGCGCAACGCGATTCGTATCCGGCGTAGGCGCGTCGGAAGCGGTCGGCGTCCGTTTGGCGTCAGCGAGTGCCTGCCGCAAGGTAGCGAGCTCCTGCTCGAGCGTCTGCATACGCGCATTCACAGCATCAAACTGCGCACTGGAATCGGCTGATACGTTTTCGTCATTTGCCGAGCAACCCGTAAATACGGCGGCAACAATAATAGCGCTGATGACATGCCTCATAATGGACCTACCCTCTTTTTGATGATGACGACTGTTTAATCCAATTTGGCGACACGACTGATACTCGGAATAGACGACAAAACGGGCACGGTGTCGATGTTTTTGGCCCCTAGCTTCGCGAGCTCATAGCGCACGCGAGCCACAGGTCGCTCAACACTATGGGTCCCCACTTGAATGCTATATTGCGTGAAATCGTGACCTTTGTTGGCGCTGGGTTCGTTGGCGAACAGATTATTTTCGCTCAGATAGCGCTCCACGTGCTCGGCCTCGGCGTTGCTCACGTTGAAAAGGAGCATGACCTTGTCCTCAGCATTGATGGCACCATAGAGGTTGAGCAGAAACATATCCAGCAGCTCAGCCTTGGCCGTATGCTCACGCAGCGAGGGATTGATCCAGATGCCGGTTTCGGAGAGCATAATTTCGTCAATGATGCGCAGACCGTAGTTTCGAATCGCGCTACCGGACTGCGTGATTTCCAACCCCATATCGGCGCCGCCGTTAAGGATCTTCGCCTCCGTCTTGCCCCATGTCTTGTAAATCAGAACGCCTTTATCGATCTTGGCGGGTGTTTTGTAATTTTGAACGGAGAATTCGTTGAATTCATCGCCGAGACCCGCCTTGGCCAGTAACCCCTGAATCCAATCCACGGCAAGATAAGGCATTTCGGACACCACCGTAAGCAAAGGCTTTTTCGCGAATGCTTCACGGACAAAGTCGACTGCGTTGTCGGCGGAGTCATCGTCACAAGCAATGCCGACAATTCGTACGGCGCCACGTTGCAAGGACAGGGCCTTTTCCAGTTGAATATCGGTATTGTACTCGAGCTTCAGTTCAAGCACGCGTTCTCGAATCCAATCATCGCCAGCAATAGCGACGTCGAGTTCACCCAGATCCATCTGCGACC
>JAPKCZ010000335.1 GCA_028822745.1 Kiritimatiellia bacterium
AGAAGGCCTTTGACGGCGATCCGGAAACATTCCGGCATACCTCATGGGCGGAAGGCGAAAACGCACCAGGACATCCGCATCATTTGACGATCGATATGGGCGCAGAGTATACAATCGTTGGATTTTCTTACCTTCCACGCCAAGACCGCCATGTGCCTGATGGCATGATCGAAGATTGGCGTTTTGATGTGAGCCAAAACGGTGACGATCGGGAAACAGCCGCAGAAGGTTCATTTGGCAATATTCTTAATGACCCGACCCGTCGTATTACAAATTTTACATCACCAAAACGATGCCGATACATACGCCTTGTTTCGCTAAGTGGCGTTCTAGGGAAACCCTATGCAGGCGCGGCAGAAATCAACGCCTTGATTCAAGACTGAAATTCCTATAATACGCACACGAATAAACTACTTTTCCTATGAAAATTGGAGAGGTACGATGCAACACAAGCGTGATTTTCAGCCACCTGTTTTATAGCCCGAGCCATGATGGCACTAGCAGCGGTATGTGCTGTTCTAAATGTCAATAGTATGGCTCAGGATGGCACCACCGATGCTCCGCACGTTCCATACGATGTAACGCTTGCCTCGTTACTTTTGGATATCGTCGATCGTGACGGTGCTGCGCGATGGCCCCAGCACGAGTACAGGGCCAAACGGGCCAGCAGCTATGACCGCCGGCAATCCGATCCGAGCGATCGTGAAACATGGTTTGCCAATAATGATGATTGGTCCAGTCTGGGGAAGCGAACCACCAAACGCGGCAAAGCGTGGATTATCATGCGTGATTCGGCGCCCGGGTGTATGACAAGGATGTGGCGTCCTATTCTTCCAGAGGACGATGGACGCCGCACGAGGCTATGGTGTTCTGTGACGCGCCGAAAGCGCCTTGTATTTAGCTGCTGCTAATGGTCGTGGCCATCGTGATCATCGTGATCATCGTGATCATCGTGATCATCGTGATCATCGTGATCATCGTCAGCATGCTCGCAAATACAGGCATATTCCTTATGTTTGCAGGTGGGGCAATCGCTAAGATTCAAGTTGAACTTTTCGATAACCGTCTTCGCATCTGCCGCCGGTTTGATTTGAACCACCAGTGGGAAATCATTTCCATCCGGGAGCGCTACATCGGATACGAGTATGTTTCCTTGTTTGACAAAATTCATCCGGGTGGGCTTTGAGCGACTTCCTCCAACGGCGCGAACCGTTTGGTCGCCAAGTGTTGTCGGTTTGAAATCGTCATCCAGTGCCGTAATCTGCACCTTTCGGTCAGCCGTTACCAAGAACTCCAGATGGGGTTCTACCGAGGTGAACACACGACCACCATTGGGGCCCGCCTTGGCGTCTTTGTGTGCGTGCTCCTTTTCGTGGTCATGGTCTGAATGATCGTCATCTTCCGCACGAGCTGGCGAGAACGCCATAAGCCCCGCGATGAGTGAATACACGAGGATGCGCATTGTGGTTGTATCGTTTTTCATGATGTGTGTCTTTCCGGTGCTCCTATTAGCGTTCTATCCATAGGGCTGTTTAGCCCGTTGCTGCCGCCTTGTTGCGGATCGATTTATCCGCGGCCCGACGACAATAGCGATAAAAGAGTGCAGGGGTAATTCCGAGACCAAGTACGGTTGAGCTAATTAACCCACCAACAATGACGATCGCCACAGGAGTGAGGATTTCTTTTCCCGGTTCGTCGGCGGCTAGGATCAGTGGAATCAGTGCAATGCCTGCTGCAAGCGCCGTCATCAAAACGGGCACCAAACGTTCGAGTGTTCCCCGTTCAACCATTTGGCGCGTGAATTTTTCGCCCTCATGTCGCATTAAATGCAAATAGTGCGATATCATCATAATGTTGTTGCGTGCGGCGATACCGGTTATGGCGATAAACCCTACCAGCGTTGCAATACTGACATTGTCTAGCGTGTACCGCGTATACAATATTGCCCCGATGAGGGATATGGGAATGTTGGTGAGTACCAGCAGGACAAACGCAAAACTTTGGAAGTAACTATACAGCAGGAATACAATGACCACCAAGATCACAGCAGACATGATCGTTATCGTGCGTCTTGCAGCTTGTTGCGCTTGGTATTCACCTTCGAATGCGATGGAATATTCATCAGGGAGTTTTATTTTTTCAGTAACCTCGCGTTGTAATTGCTCCACCACCGCATTTAGGTCACTGGTTGTCGGATTGATCGATACGACAAAGCGACGCTGCGTGTTTTCACGCATGATCGTATTTGGACCCGATGCTTGTCTGATGTCGGCCACGTAGCTGAGCGGGATGCTGCCACCGGTGTAGGTGTCAATGTACAGATTCTTCAGCCGTTCGGGATTTTCTCTCCATTCGACGGGGAGACGAACAACGAGGTCGTAGGTCCGTACGCCTTCGTATATTTCGGCAACGGTTTCACCGCCAATGAGGCTGGCAAGTTGCTCGTTTAGTTCGCCGGGTGTTACCCCGTAGGCCAGCGCCCGTTTGCGATCTACCTCGATACGCAATTGGGGGATTGGGGCTTGCTGTTCAACGCGGGCCTCTTCCATGCCGGGAATGGCCCTGGCAATGTCGGCAATGTCGGTGCCCAAGCGACGCAACTCGTCTAGATCGGGTCCGTAGATTTTGACAGCAACTTTTGCGGATACGCCGCTGAGCATGTGGCCAACACGGTCGGCAAGCGGTCCGCTTAGGGCGCTGAATGTGCCCGGAATGCCTTTCATGGTCTCCCGGATGTCTTTCTTCACGTCATGATGTGAGCGCTCCGCCGTTTCGTCGAATTCAATATCGAATTCAACCGTTGATACCGGCACGACATGATCTCCGCGTTCAGCGCGACCAACGCGATAGCCGACCGTTTTAACACCGGGAATTCGCAGAAGCAGATCCTGAGCCGTGCGAGACAATTCGGTGGTGGTTTTCAGCGACGTTCCTGGCGCGGTCGTCATGGCGACAAGGGCCGTGGGTTCTCGGAAAGCAGGCAAGAAGTTGCCGCCCATCTTATGGTATTCAGAATAACTAAACCACAGCAACAATCCCGTGATCATAAAAACAAGTAGTGGTTGGGAGAGGGATACCCGTAACCAAGTCGCTTTGAAGGCCCTCTTTATCAATCGAACAAATATGCCCTCTTTGTGTACTTGACCTGGTTTTGGGTTCAACAGAAAGGAACTCAATACCGGAATCACCGTTAGGGAGACCACGAACGAGGCGGCCATGCTGACGATGGTTGCGATCGCGATAGGGGTAAACAACCGACCTTCAACGCCGCTTAGCGCCAGCAAGGGAAGGAAGACCAGAATGATCAAGATCGTCGCGTAAAAAATGGAAGAACGAACTTCGTTGGACGCGAGGGCAATCACTTCCAGTTTGGGTTGCTGAACTTTCGCACTCGCATTCTCACGGAGCCTGCGGAACACGTTTTCAACATCAACGATGGCATCATCCACCACCATACCGATGGCCACAGCCAAGCCCCCTAAGGTCATCGAGTTAACGCCGATATTCATCCACTCGAAAACAAGCACGGTAATAGCGAGCGAAAGCGGTATGGCGGTCAGCGTAATCAGGGTCACGCGCAGATTCAACAGAAAGAAAAAGAGGACGATGGCAACCATGATCGCCCCGTCTCGCAATG
>JAPKCZ010000336.1 GCA_028822745.1 Kiritimatiellia bacterium
GGCGGCGGACTGATCAACTACAACACCGCCGTATGCATGGCCGCCCTGCATGCGACAGGTGACGCGCAATTCCAACAGATCATCCTGGACGCGCGCACCTTTCTTTCGCGCAGCCAATACGACGGCAAACAGGTCCACCATGGCGGCATGGGTTACGACCCGCCCACGGGACGCTCCTACGCCGATCTCTCGAATTCATACATTGCCTACGAAGCCATGCACCTGACACGCGACATCGAAGACCTGCGTAAAGGCGAGCGTGTATCGCTCGACTGGGAAGCGGCCATCGCCTTCGTACAACGCTGCCACAACGACCCAAACTTCAACGATCAATCATGGGCCTCTTCCGAAAAGAGCGAACAAGGCGGCTTTGCCTATCGCCCTGATGAGTTCCGCAAAAATTCGGGAGCAACAACGAACGCCGCAGGGCTCGTGACCTTTCGCACGATGCCCGGCATGACCTATGCCGGACTGCTGAGCTACATCTATGCAGGCGTCGACCGCGACGATGCACGTGTCAAAGCCACGATCAACTGGATCGCAAACAACTGGCAACTTGAACGAGGCAACCGCAATCCGGAAATGCAGGGCAAACCAGAAGAGCTGGAAGGCCTATACTACATGTACAACGTCATTACCAAAGGCCTCAGCGCTTACGGCCAGGACGAGCTCCCCCTTGCTGACGGGAGCAAACTGAACTGGCGCGAGGCCATGCTCGAGAAACTGCTAGCCCTACAGGCGGAAGACGGATCCTGGCGCAATTCCAACGGCCGCTACTGGGAATCCGACAGAAATCTGGTAACCGCCTACATGCTATTGGCGATGGAAACCTGCCTGGGTCGTTGATTTACCCCTATTCGCATCATACATGCACGAGGACCATTGCGCCCGCATCGGCCAGATGCTATACATTCCATCAGCCAGGGGTGGCGCACGCCTGAGATCCCGATAACAGGGAAACCCTTGAACCTGATCCGGGTCATACCGGCGAAGGAAGCGCTACACCTGGCCAACAACGCAATCGCGCCTCGCGGCAAACACCGTGAGACCCATAGAGCCGTGCCGAAGAAAGAATAAGATCATGCCAACAAAAGATACGACCGACGACATCATTTCCCGCAAACCGTTTCCATCTTCACATAAGATATACCGACCCGGTGTGCATCACGAGAGCGTGCGCGTCCCCATGCGTGAGATCACCCAAGAGTCCACCCGCAAACTGGGTCACGAAGAAGAAGGCATCCACAACGCGCCTGTCATCGTTTACGACACATCGGGCCCCTACACGGATCCAGATATCGTGATCGATGTACGCGAAGGGTTGAAACCCCTGCGTATCGACTGGATTCGCGAACGTGGCGATGTCGAAGAAACGGCTGCCGCGCGTCCCTCTGTTTCCGCCAACGGGAAAATTGGCATGCCCGCCTGCCCACCACGTCTGCGCGCCAAACCCGGCCAAGCCGTCACCCAAATGGAATACGCACGCCGTGGCGACATCACCGCCGAAATGGAATACATTGCCATTCGCGAAAACCTGCAGGCCGAACGCAATGAAGCCGATCTGCGAAAGCAACACCCGGGCGAATCCTTCGGCGCATCCATTCCTGACGTCATCACCCCCGAGTTCGTCCGTGACGAAGTCGCCCGTGGCCGCGCCATCATCCCCTGCAACATCAACCACCCAGAACTCGAACCGATGATCATCGGGCGTAACTTTCTGACCAAGATCAATTCGAACATCGGCACCTCGGCCGTATCCTCGTCGATTGAAGAAGAAGTGGAAAAAATGGTCTGGTCGGCACGCTGGGGCGCGGACACCGTCATGGACCTTTCCACCGGACCTAACATTCACGAAACGCGTGAGTGGATCATCCGTAACGCCCCGATCCCAATCGGAACCGTACCGATTTATCAAGCGCTGGAAAAAGTCGGCGGCATCCCCGAAGAACTCACTTGGGAACTGTTCCGCGACACCTTACTCGAACAGGCCGAACAAGGCGTCGACTACTTCACCATTCACGCCGGTGTTTTGCTGCGCTACGTCCCGTCCACACAGGACCGGATGACCGGCATCGTGTCCCGCGGCGGCAGCATCATGGCAAAATGGTGCATGGCCCACCACAAAGAGAACTTCGCGTACACGCACTGGAACGAAATCTGCGAAATCATGCGTGCCTACGACGTTTCCTTCTCGATCGGCGACGGGCTTCGCCCGGGCGCGATCTACGACGCCAATGACGAGGCACAATTCGATGAACTCAAAACGCAGGGCGACCTGACAAAGATCGCTTGGCAGCATGGCGTACAAGTCATGAATGAAGGCCCCGGCCATGTGCCCATGCAGATGATCAAAGAGAACATGGAGAAGCAGCTTGAGTGGTGTCACGAAGCACCCTTCTATACCCTCGGCCCGCTGACCACAGACATTGCCCCGGGCTACGACCACATCACGAGCGCGATCGGCGCCGCGCAAATCGGCTGGTATGGCTGCGCGATGCTGTGTTACGTCACGCCCAAAGAACACCTCGGACTCCCCAACAAGGAAGACGTACGCACGGGTGTGGTGACATACAAGATCGCCGCGCACGCCGCCGACCTCGCCAAAGGGCACCCCGCCGCGCAGTATCGCGACAACGCGCTCAGCAAAGCGCGTTTCGAATTCCGCTGGCGCGATCAGTTCAATCTGGCGCTCGACCCCGAAACGGCGCTCGACTACCACGACCAGACCTTGCCCGCAGAAGGCGCGAAAGTCGCCCACTTCTGCTCCATGTGCGGCCCAAAATTCTGTTCCATGCGCATCACAGAAGATATCCGTAAATACGCAGAAGAACACGGACTCACCACGGCCGAAGCACTTCAGGCAGGCATGGACGAAAAAGCCCAGGAATACCGCAGCACGACGGTCCAAATTTTACCCTGAGCGACACCCCTCTTAGGGCCGGCACCCGAGACACAATAGCGGGAACGGTATTCGAACGACATGAGCGAAAGCTACGACATACCCCTACTGCGTTTCGGGACGGCCTATGACAGCCTCACGAAAAGCGAGCTCTGCGACTGCCGTGACGGAACGGTACTGGCAACCGTCAGTCAGGCAAATGCCGGTCTGATCACGCACGATCTGAATCGCGTGGTCGATCTGACCGCCAACGCATTTCCGCACCCCATCAGCGAGCTTCTTGAACGCTTCCCTGTGGCCGCCGACGCGTTTTTGAACGCGAGCCTTCCGCTCGGGGAAAGCGCCACGCAAACGCCAGAGGCTTATCTCAATATGCTTTCGGCGTCCTGCGGACTTCCGCAATCCTTGTGCCGCGCCAACATGCAAAAGATTGCACATGTGCTCAAAACGATGCCCCAAGTACTACGCGGACTCTCGCGAGCCATCAATCTCGAGGTCATCGATCGCGGCATGGTCGAGCAGGACGGTGTCGCGCTGAGCTACCTGCGCAGCGCCGATGTACTGGGCGCCATCCTGCCCAACAACTCCCCGGGCGTGAACAACCTCTGGCTACCAGCGACCGCCCTCAAATACCCCGTGGCCCTCAAACCAGGACGCCAAGACCCATGGACGCCCATGCGACTCATTCAGGCATTGATCCATGCGGGCGTTTCACCCACAGCGT
>JAPKCZ010000337.1 GCA_028822745.1 Kiritimatiellia bacterium
GGATCTTCGTATCCCTGTAGCCAAAAGCGGAACCAATCAACTGCACCTTGCTGAACAACTGCACGGTCCGATGGTCGGATAGGCCAGTGATTTGAATCGGGCAGATAAATCATATCCACCGGCTTATTAAGGCGCCGAAGCCCAGCAAACGATTCCCACATATCCTCGATGGAATAACGTCCAAACATGAATTGAAGTACCGGCGTCTGGACCTTGTCCAGGTTGAATTCCGGAGAGCGAGCCAACCACGTCGTCAGTCCTTGGCCGAAAGGCTTCCCCCCATTCATCAGCTCGGACGTTGTATCTCCTGATTTCAGGTTAGCCGGTGTGACCATGATGTACGACGCATATCCCGCTTCGTATCCATCAACGACCAGTGCCGCGGCGAATGGGTACTTCGAAAATGACAAAGCGTATCGTGCGTGATATCCAGTGCGACTCCAGCCCTGAAGAGCCACGCGCTCTCGGTCGATCAGGCCCATCGTGTCTAGCTGATCAATCAGGCGCTCATACAACTCCATGTTCTTCTTGCCTTCGTTGCTATCGAGTGGTCGCGCCATATCGAGTTGCGCAACGGCAATTCCCTGATCGGCAAGGACCTGTGCAGCATATCCAGCGCTTGATTCCCCATCGAACTCAAAGCGGCGCGGGCTCCACCCGTGGGTTTGTATAACAAGCGGGACCCGCATTCCTGGCTTGTAGTTAATGGGAATATATAGTCCAGCTTTCGCGCTGTTTCCATCGGATCCGCTAACAGTAATTTCTTGAACCTTTACAATGTCCAGGTTCCGGAGATTCGGGTTGGGGTCAAGGACGACAACCTTCTTTCCGTCCTGCTCGTTCCACGCCCACAACTTGGGGGGATCGTTCATTCCTTGAATCACTGCAGCCTCAACCTCGGCGGACGACTTCTCCGGATCACTCGCTGCCGCCTGCCATCGCCCATCACGCTTTTCATACGCAGTTTTTTTACACTCCCCGCCTTGGTTCGAATGAATTTCGTACGAATCTTGAGGCCCCACTACCAGCCTGTTCTGCGCCCGATCCCATTCCAACATTACACATTTGGCGCTTTCGTCAATCTCATGAATCGCGCCGTTATCGATTTCCACTTCTGCAGAGAACGTATGAGACTGACGGCGCGTGCGTTCCTTTTCGTCATCGACGTCCAGGGGAAGATATGTATTGGTGACAATCGCGGAGTCGCCGTTGCGTGTCCAGACGATCTTAAGGTCGCCGAACACCGGCTGCGCCGGTGCATCAATTAGTCGACGCAAGCTGAGCGTCTTCAGATCAACCGCGCTGTACGTGAGGAGCTTGGTCCAGCCGAAGAACGTATCGGTGTGCTTCCACGACGCCGGCCTATCCCGGATGGTGACGTAACTCCTAACAATTGCATGCGCACTGTCAGGCGAGATCGAGATATCTGAAAGGATCCCGGTGCCATGTGGAACCTCCACTTGTCGAACACGGCCATCTCGCAAAACAAACAAGCGGGGTGGATAGAGTGCGGCGACATCGGTGGTGTTTCCGATTAAGAGATCGGACATAGGCTGATCGTCAACCACGATCCCGCGGTTACGGCTCTCCTTGCTCAGAATATCCGTAGGCGGCGCCGATGCTTCGTACACCAGCGTTCGCAGATCATCAGACGCAGAAAATGCCACGACATCCGTTTGATGCTCCGTCAGTCGATGGAGAGCATGCGTGCGCGCATTAACGGAGTAGACCTGCCGCTTGCCGTTTCCACGGGCGCCGATAAACAACAGGGTCTCATTGTCGCCCATCCAGCGAACATCGCTGATTGCCTCGCTATTGGTCGTCGACGCGAATCTCACTAGAATCGTCGGGCGCGGAGACCGAAGAAGATCCACTACCTCGTAAAGAAGGAGCGAGTACACACTCGAATTCGACTTTGTGTCTCCGCGCCGAATCAGTACCGCAAATTGCTTTTTATTTGGGGACGGCAGAACGACAGGATCGTCGACAAAGAACTCCGCAGCCCGTTCACCGAACAGGGTCATGTTGATCGAGTCATCGACGGTAGCCGATCGACGCTGTTCAGCGGCACACAGCTGCGCTGACAACATCAGGCACACAAAGACGACCGCTGCCGCGGACCGCACGCACGCGCTGGGGATTATCATTTAAGTTCTACCTCACCACTTGATGCCCGCAAGCGCATAAAGGAATCGTCCGCGAATGTCGTACTGGGTAGGGTCATACCCGCCGCCGTTACGGTCTGAATACACTGGTAGGGAGTTGGAGATATTCACGCCGCCCACTTCGATATAGGCGCCGCGCAGCCATGGATCATCGTGCGCCAAGGCCTGGCCAATCAGATATCGCGCATTGACGTCGTACAACCAGAAATTACCGAGTTCATGAGAGGTTGTGTCGTAGTCTTGGTAACGACCGACATAGCGCGCGTCTACATGTGCAGAGTATGGTCCAAGCGTCCATCCGAGAGCTGCGGTAGCTTTCCAGTGAGGAGCCCAGTTCCCGCTGTCTTGCGCCTTGCTCGCCGCATCGGTCGGGGGGGAATTGGGGAGCAACGCCTCGTTGTAACGATACGTCTGAGTGGCGTTTAACGATGGCGTCCAGATGCCGACCTCTGATCGCGCCTTATAGGTGACCTGGTAATCCAGTCCGGCGACGTTGATCTCGCCAAAGTTAACAGGATTATCTATGATTTCGACGATGGGGCATGGAGGACCGGAAGGACACGATGCCGCGCGAATCACGTTGTTAGGAAACAAGTTCTCGTTCTGCACCAAATCGTTTTCAGAGAATCTTTGCATATTGTTGAATTCATTTATTTGCCAATGAGTGACTGATAACTGCAGGTCTGGAATGGCTTCGCTGGAGTAGACAAATCCGTACGTGCTGGAAAATCCTGTTTCAGGATGGAGTTTTGGGTTCGACCCGCTAACAAGTGAGATAGCCTCAATCTGATTGTTCAACAAAGGATCATTAACAGTTGACGCTATCACGGTTTGTGGACCGTCCAGGTCAGGTAGCGTTGGCGCCTTGAAAGAACGGCTGTACGTTCCCCGAAGCAGCAGGGTGTTAGCGGGACGAAACTCGACCCCGTATTGCGGCGTAGTGTTGCTACCAAAATCGTCGAAGTGGTTGTAGCGGCCGGCGACGGTCAGCGCCAAGCGATCTCCCACTGAGGGATTGTCGTGGTTGGCGACGATCGGTATATGTGCTTCTCCGAATACCGAAAATGCGTCTCGGTGATACGTCCCGGACGTTGCAAACGGATTGTTGATGTTCTCGGCGGAGAATGTATCGTGGTCATACTCGCTCCCAAGCACTATATCCACGGCACCTGAGGGCAGTTTCAGCAATGGCCCTCGAACAAAGCCATTAACTCCCGTTTCCTGCCCGCGATACCTGGCGTAGTAATTTACGAGCAACGATCGCAGTTCCTGGGACGTTCCTGGCGGTCCTGCAATAAATGGGTTGAGCGCCGTCGCTGGATCGGATGAATTCAACGCAGCTTGTGTAGCCGTGGCGTCCAGGTTTCCTGTCTGTGCATATTGAGTCCGATCGGCCGAAATCCATCCGGATGTTTCCCAGTACCAGTCGCTGAACAATGTGCCTTTTAAGCCGAG
>JAPKCZ010000338.1 GCA_028822745.1 Kiritimatiellia bacterium
CGATGACGGTGTCGTTGACGCGAACCTTCAGTTCCCAGTCGCCGTGTTGGTGATGACTGACGGTCATCGTGAGGCTTGTTTTCTTGTCCTTGGGCACGGCCAATTTTCGAAGGAGATAGGCGGGTGAGGTTTTGGATACGGGGTGGCTGGAGAAGGCCGGTCGATTGCGGAAGGTTTTTTCAAAGACGCCTGCTTCTTTGTAGTCGTTGTTTTCCAATGTGAACCCGGGTGCGAGTCGTTCCACCACCTTGCGGAACTCCGGCGTTGCCTTGCGGGGCGCGGGTTTGGTTGATGTCTTGGGTTTCGCCTCGCTGCTCATGCGTCGCGGAACGTAGCTTTGAATCTTGGGGAGTTTCGACGTGGCGGCCAGCATCATGGATTCGACCGGTTTAGTGGAAACCATGGGCTCCAGAGCGATCCAGATCATTTTTGGAATGTTGTGATCAGTGGCGTCTTCCGCATGAGAGACGAGCCCAGTCAGGATGTCCCAGCGTTGATCCTCAGGGATGCGTTGCAGGGCGGAGGCGAGATAGAGGCGTACCTTGGCGGACGTTTCTTCTATGGCCATCTTGGCGAAGAGAGCCAGTGCTTTGTCCGACGGGGCCTTATCTTCGCACAGGAGTTGTACCGACCAGGCACGAATCATTTCATCCTTGTTCTGTAGGGTCTTGAACAGAGCGGCCGACGAATCGGCTTTCAGGGCGCCCGTTACGTGCAGTGCCCAGAGCGCGCGCAAGCGCTTTCCGGTGGTGGGTGCGGAATCCAGCATCTTGAATAGGGCTCGGTGCACCGTTTTCGTTTTCAATGTGCCGTTTGCGGCGCGTTCGTGTAGGAGTGTTCGTGCGTGGCGAACATACCACTCGTTGGCATGCAGTTGCATTTTCACCAGCTTCGTGTCGCTTAGTTTGCGCAAGTCGAGCTTGGTGACGCCCTTCTTGCCGGTCGGCAAGATGCGGTAGACGCGGGCGCTATCCGGGAATCGGATCGAGTTTCCGCAAATATCCTGGTCGTGCCAGTCCAGAATGTAGACCGCGCCTTCAGGGCCGACCTCCACGCTGAAGCCTACCCAGGCGAGATCGTTGGCGGGAAGGAAATCTTCACCGTGTGTGCCGACGTAGCCGGAGCCTTTCGGGACCATAATATCGGTCAACACTTCGTGCTGGTGAATATTGCACATAAAGAGTTGGTCGCGATATTTCTCAGGGAAGGCATCGGCCATATAAAACCGCGCCCCGCCGTGCGCCGACTTGTGATTGTGGTCACGGATGGTCATAATTTTGTCGTAGATATTTTTGTTCAGATACCTGCGGCCTTGTTTGTCATAGGCGCCGCCTTGAACGATGTGGAAGAGATGCGGGATCACGCAGCAGGTCGCGAAGCCTTCACCCACATCGTTGAAGTCAAGACCCCAGGGGTTGGATAAACCGCGCGCGTAGACTTCGAACGTTTGGGTGATGGGGTGGAAGCGCCAGATACCGCCGTCAATGAAGCTTCGATCTTTGTCGGCCGCGCCGGGTTTGCCCACGTTGGATTTCGTAAAGACACCATGACAGCCATACAGCCAGCCGTCGGGCCCCCAGAGGAAACTGTTGAGCGTTTCGTGCCGGTCATTGTGACCCCAGCCGTCCAACAAGATTTCGGGATCTGAATCGGGTTTGTCATCCCCGTTTGCATCCGGGATGAACACGAAGTGGGGTGGCATGCCGACGTAGACGCCACCGTGTCCGACGGCCAGGCCTGAGCTGAAACTCAGGGTGTCCGTAAAAAGCTTTTTTGTGTCAAAAACACCGTCACCATCGGTGTCTTCAAAGATCTGAATGCGATTGCGTTTTTCTTCCGTCGTGTGTTTTCCGCGCGAGACGTAATTCCCGTTTTCCAGAGTCCACAGCCGACCTTTGTCGTCGAAACAGAAGGCGATCGCCTCGGCGATGTTCGGGTCGCCCACGAAGACCTTCACATCGAAACCTTCGGGAATGTCCATGTTGGCCACGGCCTCGGCGGGTGTCAGGAACTTGGCCTGACTGGGCCTTTGAGCGGCGTAGAGTGTGCTGGTCGACAGCAGCGCAAGAAGTAGTAACAACAGTTTATTCATTTGGGTAATTCCACTTGATGGGTTGTTTGTAGGTATTTAATGAGATCAAAAAAGTCTTTGTCGTTCAAGGTCGTAAGCAGCCCCTCTGGCATCATCGACATATTGGATACCTCCCGATTTTCGATATCGGATTTGGTGACGCGTGTTTTTACGCCGACCATGTTAAGCACAAGTTTGTTGTCATCTTCTTCCTGAACCATGCCGGCGAGAACCTGGCCGTCCTTCTTTGTGATGGTGACCATGCGGTAGGCCTCCGGGACATCAAAGTTGGGGTCGATGATGTTCAGCAGGATGTAATCGGAGTCGGCACGGTTTGAGCCGGTCAGCTCGGGGCCGAGCATCAGTCCGCCCGCATCATACAGTTTGTGGCAGGCCGCGCAGGTACGTTGAAAGACGGCTCGTCCGGCGGAGGCATTGGCCTTGGCGAATGCCGGACTCGTCAGTTTCTTTTTGTAACTGGCGATCAAGGTGGATTTGTCCCCGCTGAGTTCCTGGATATCCCCGTAGATGTCGGTAAATGATTTCCCCAGCAGTCCCTTCAGGTTGCGGGCCACATAAGCTGGGATATCTTCTTTTTTTACGCTTCCGCTTTTCATGGCCGAGACGAGCGCCCTCGCAGCGTCTTCTCGGGTGGCCAGCGTTTCAATAACAGTTCTGCGGCCCTGCGTGTCCGCGTTGCTATAATGGTCAAGGAGGATGCCCGGGATTGATTTGTCATTATAGGCACCGTATGCCCGAATGGCTTCCTGCTGTAAGGCGCCGTTAAGCAGACCTTTCAGAGCAGGAAGAAGGTCCGCATGTTTCTGGCTGACAAGCGAGTCAAGTGCCAGGCGCTTATTTTCTAAAGAGGTCTTCTCATCTGTCAGGCTTGCCAGTGCCGACTGAATGGCTTCTGGGTTTCCGAATTTCTGGTTTAACTGTGTGACGATGGATTTAAGATCCTTATTCGCCGTGTTGCGCAGTTTCGCGTTGAGGGTGTCCCAGCCCTTCGGCGCCGGCATGCTCTTGACGCCGTCGAGTCCTTTCAGTAGACCGCTGAGCATATTGAGTTGCACCTCTTCGTCGGCGTCGGTGACGACGGTGATGATCAGGGCAGCGTGCTCGTTGGCAGAGACGTGATGGGCGTTCACGAACAGGCTAATGGCCAAGAGGGATAGGAATTTTCTGATTGATTTACAGGACGTTTTTTTCAGCATCAGCACTTACATTGCTTTATATTTGGGGTTAAACGCGTTTGATGCAAAGTATACTGGGCTCGCCGTCAGGACGCTGCGTTACCTGGCAAAGAAACTCCTGCGGAGCCCAAGAGGTTCTTACGTCAATGTATACTCAGGTAATTGAATTAACTCACCACCTTTAAGAGCCGATTCATGGGCCAGGATACCAACGCAGGTGATATTGGCTGACTCGACAGCATTGGGGTAAGCATCATTGCCTGTTTGTAGCATCTGAACGAATTGATGCACCAAATGTGGGTGCGAGCCCCCATGACCACTGCCTTGTAAAAAGGATAGATGCTCTTCT
>JAPKCZ010000339.1 GCA_028822745.1 Kiritimatiellia bacterium
CGCGCGGTTCTTATTATCGGTCAAGACGTTGACCACCATCGCGACACCACCTGCGGCATAGCCTTCATACGTAATCTCTTCGTAAGAAACACCGTCCACATCACCGATGCCCTTTTTGATGGCGCGTTCAATGTTGTCGGCGGGCATGTTGGAGCCCTTGGCTTTCTGAACGAGGGTACGCAGCGTAACATTTGTATCTATATCCCCGCCGCCTTGGCGTGCCACGACCATGATTTCGCGACTCAGCTTACTAAATATTTTCCCACGCTTGGCGTCAGCCGCGCCCTTTTTGTGTTGGATCGTTTTCCATTTACTATGGCCACTCATCGGTTTTTACATTCTCCCTGAGCTAACGACGGCTTTTACGCGCTTCACGAAACGGAAACGGTCGCTCAAACCGTCATGTGACGTGCTGCTGGATCCCAGAGGAATCAAACACGGCGTTCAAAGCTCCATTCTGCTGAACTTGCCCGTTTCGTGCAAACCCCATTTCAGAAACACGATCAGAGCGACCCTGGTCGTCGTACAAAAAAGAAACCTAAACACTTGCGTTACTTAGACTTCCAGAATATATAGCAGCGAATATTCAGTCCTCAGATAACTGCAGAGCCAGCCGAATGGCACTGAACAAACTGCCCGAACCCGCCTTGCCCTGCCAGGCGATGTCCAGCGCGGTGCCGTGATCGACGCTGGTTCGGACAATCGACAGGCCCAGCGTCGTGTTCACCGCCGAATCAAAAGCCAGAGCTTTGAGCGGGATGTGACCCTGGTCGTGATACATGCAAACAAACACATCTGTCGTTTTTCGTTTCTGAGGCAGGAAGGCGGTATCCGCTGGTAAGGGACCTTCAACATCGATACCCATCGCGCGCGCAGACACAATGGCCGGCATGATGATACGCTCCTCTTCGCGATCACCGAAAAGCCCTCCCTCCCCGGCGTGGGGATTCAAACCGCAGACAACAACCTTGGGTGGGCGACCGTGTAGGCGCTCAAGGTTCTCCGCCGAAAGGCTGATGACATCGAGAATACGCGCCTGCGTCAGCAAAGCCGGCACCTCGCCGTACCCCACATGGGTGGTCACGAAGGTGCAGGTGATCTCCTCAGAATACTGCATCATGCACCAACGATCACGACCGCAGCGCTCAGCAAAAATTTCTGTGTGCCCCGGGTACGGAATCTCCGCCAGCGCCAGCGCGGCCTTGTTAATCGGCCCCGTGACAACGGCAGAAACGCGGCTTGCAAGGGCCGCATCGATCGCCTGATTGATATAAGCATAGGAAGCGCGTCCGGTATCTGCGCTGACATGGCCGGGCGAAAACTCGGAATGGGCCAGACTCGGGATATGATAAATGGAGGCCTCTTCAACACCCGTTAGTGCTGCGGGGTCATCGGATGACACGACAGGATATGTGGCGCTCACGCCCAGAGTATCAGCACAGCGCTGCAGGATGTCGGTATCCCCAAACACGACAGGAATGCACGCTGCGCAGATCCCAGGGTCCCCAAGCGCCTGAAGACAAATTTCTGGTCCCACGCCAGCGGGATCACCCATGGTTATAGCGACGCGTTTCTTCATACTCAATTTATAACAGCTGCCCCCCCCTATCTCAACCGCAGCTTAGGTTTGATCGTAGAAATGCGTTGCGACGCGGACCGCAGAATGCGACCTTGCACGCATGCTTTACAAGGAGAACGCAACACAATGATTCCTTCCGACGAACTACTCGCCTGCGCCATTGCGACCGCCAAAGCGGCTGGCACACACGCATTCGAAAACCAACACCGACGCAACGAGGTTTTTCAATCGTTGCGCTTTGACGTGAAACTGATGCTGGACATTGAAAGCCAACAGAAAGCCGAAGAGGTCATTCGTGCGCGCTTCCCTGATCATGATGTGCTCGGCGAAGAGGATCAGGACGAACGCGTACGTCAGCACGAGTACGAATGGATCATCGACCCCATTGATGGAACGGTCAACTTTTCGCACGGCTTACCCATGTGGTGCTCGTCCGTCGCCGTCCGCAAGGGCGACAAGGTCGTTGCAGGCGCCGTATATGCACCTGTCATGGACGAACTTTACGCAGCCTCCATCGACACGCCCGCCACCCTGAACGGGGAACCCATTCATGTGTCCGAGGTGAGCGACATCAAGAAGGCCATGATCACAACCGGCTTAAATCGCACGCCCGACACCGTGCACTGCCCGTTCGAGGTGCTGGAAGCGTTGGCAGGGGAAGTGCAGAAGGTCCGCCTGCTTGGTTCGGCAGCAATGGACTTGTGTCGCGTCGCGCGCGGACACTGCGAAGCCTATTTTGAATCAGGGGTGTACATCTGGGATATCGCGGCGGCCGAGCTAATCGTCACCCAAGCGGGCGGACAATGCGAAGCGGTCGCCCGCGAAACCAAAAACCGTTACGGTTTCCTTGGTACAAACGGTCATCTCCACGCGCCGCTCAAAACGGTACTCAACCGGATTATTACTTAAGCGTCGGGAACGTACGGGAAAAAGCGCATCCTGCCGGACTCAGAAATTGGAACTGGAAATGTCGGCGTCTTCGCCTTCACCGCCGGGTGCCGCATTGGCGCCGTAGGTCACGATCTCATAAGGCGTGCTTGCTGAGCCCGGAATGAGATAAACATACGGGTTCCCCCATGGATCCATGGGCACGCGCGGAGACGACAAGTACCCTTCGTCGGGAAATTGTGCAGGGATCGGCTCTCGTGTTGGTTGCTCAACCAGTGCTTGCAACCCCTGGCCCTGCGTCGGATAGCGGCCGTTGTCCGCTTTGAAAATCTGCAACGCCGTCCGAAACGACTGAAGCTGCGCGTTCGCCAAGGCCACCCGCGCTTTCCCGGGTCCACCGGCGACCTGCACACCGACGAGCGTGGCTAAAATCGTAATAATCAGAACGACGACCAGCACCTCCATCAACGTGAAGCCCGCGCGTGAGCGCCGTTCGTTATTGAAGCGTAATGGGCTGCGCGTCTTGTCCATGGTTTAGCTCTTGATCTTGCTACTCAACCCAAATTGAGGGAACGCCGTTAACCAGAACTCAAGCAGGACGCGATATTCATCATCGCGTTCGGTGCCGTCCGAACGCGTGAAGCCAGGCAACACGCTTCCGCCGACGCGGAAGACCAAACAGTCGAGCGTACGCTGGATGTAGCCGCCCTGCTCCTGAACCTGGCTGTCTTCAAACTCATAACGACCATACAGGTTGTAGCTCCACGTGTATTCAGGCCAGAGCGTCACGTCCGCGTAGAGTTGATTACTGTCATCGCTGCGATAACGGTACTCAACAGCGGTTTCCACGGCGTGGTGGCCTTCCCATGAAATTTCGGTGTTGAACTGCTGTACTTCCGAAAGCTCCATGTCGTAGTGGCCGTCAAAATCGATTGCGACGTGATCGTGCGGACGCAGCTCACCATCCCAAGCCAACGAATCAATCGTACTTTCGCCGTCCTCGGTATTGAAGTTGATCGGAGAGAACACATTCAGGTCGATCAGATCATATGGCCCACCGTCGCGTTTGGTCTGGATTTTATTGCGTACACCCAGAATGACGAAATGCGATTCATCGATCGAGTCCAC
>JAPKCZ010000340.1 GCA_028822745.1 Kiritimatiellia bacterium
TGCCGCGATCCGACAGATCTCCGATCAAGGCGCTGAGCGCCTTGTCCAATCCAGGGATCAAAGCATGCGATGCAGAATTTGGATTACCCGGAACACGGTTTGCGTATGTTGCGAGGTTGAGGTGATTGTCCCAGCCTGTGTTGTTCACCGTGACAAATGGTACGCCGCGCTCGACTAATCGGCGAGCAAGGAGGCATTGCTGGCCGATGTTGTTTCCACCCGAACTCGGGCCCGTTCGACTTGCGGGAAGATCGGCGCGCGGGTCAAAGGTGTAACGCTCCCGTACTTTTGCTGGCTCCTTGGTGATATCGAAAGCCGCCTTGTCTTCTGCTGAAGCAATCAGGTTGTAAGCGCGTTCCAAGTCAGGATCAATGGGGCCTTTGGCTTTCGACTTCAAGTTCCCATACTCGTTCATCGCATTAACGATTGTGCGGCGGCGGTTGAGCCTAGAAAGATCAAGGCCGCGATAAAAGTCGAGATCGCGAACCTTGTAGTTCGTTTTACCGGGATCGCTTCCCAGCGAGAAGTGCTTAGTGCTGTTGGGAAGAAATCCATTTCCGACCGTCGCGCCGTCTCGAGATATCAAATCGGGAATCGTGATGTTACTTGGAAGTACTCCCGTTTGCGTTTGCATGTGCGCGACCACGGATGCCATCGTCGGATATTCCAGCGCAGGGGTTGGTTTGTATCCTGTCATCAGGTATTGGATGGCAAAGTTATGCACGCCAAATGGCGATGTGACACTGCGAATTAAGGCAAGTTTGTCCATCAGCTTTGCCGTGCGCGGAAGGTGTTCGCTTACTCGGATACCGGCCAATTTCGTAGAGACAGAAGCAAAGGGACCACGAACCTCGGAAGGAGCCTTAGGCTTTGGATCAAACGTATCCAAGTGGCTAGCGCCGCCATCCAGCCAGATCATAATGCACGATTTTGCCTTTGGCGCTTTCGTGCTCAATGATTTGGCTGCCATTGAACGTTGCAACTGAAAAAAGTTGCCCATGCCTAGTCCAAGAGCCGTTAGCCCGCCAACTCGGATAAAGTTGCGGCGAGCAATACCGTCGCATCGAAGTGTCGTCATTTTCTGGTTCTTCTATTCGTTTGGCTCTTCGTTGAACACGAGTCACCGAAAGGCTGTGTTTAAAGGCCTAGTGATTCGTGACAAACTCCTTGCAGGTCGCAATGCTCCAGACAAAGTCTCCCAGCAAGTTCCGCTGTTCTTTGGAGGACTTGGCTGGGTTCAATAACATGCTCAGGAATCTGACTTCTTGCTCATTCGGCGGCCGGTTCAGCGCTGTCTGGTAGTAGTCTTCGACAATCTCCATCGGGCGCATTTCGGCCTTGATGAACTGATCGAGTCGGCTCCCGACGGCTCCAACCCGATCGTTTAGCAACCCACCATTGAATAGGTGAAGCCTCTGCGCGAGTGGCCCTGTGGGGGAAGGGGCGCCTTCGCAGGATTTGCTTCGATCGCAGCGTCCCAGGATGTCTAGGGCGTCTGAACGAATGCTGCCATCCGGAAGTTCAACGGCACGAGTGCCATATTGTTCGCTTCCGTACTGGCTGGCCACACCCAGAACGTCCGAGATGGCATCTGCAAGCACGGCTGGCTCCATCGGTTTTTGAATCATGTGGGAATAGAAACGGTCATCCGTTTCGTTGCCATCAACCGTAATAGAGCTGCGGGCATACGTAGCGCTCATGGCGATGAGCTTCAGCGTATGACGAAGGTCGTAACCATGCTCGATAAAGTCTTCGGCCAGCTTGTTGAGTAGAACGGGATGAGTGGCTGGGTTGGTCGACCGAAAATCATCTACGGGTTCAACGAGGCCTCGACCCATCAGTGATTTCCAAAGACGGTTCACAGTCGCTTTGGCAAATTAAGGGTTGTCACGGGCGGTCAGCCCATTTGCGAACGCCTCGCGTCCGTCTGTTGTAGCTGCAGGCTAAAACTCTTCACCCGGAATCTTCATCTGTGCTGCTTCGCCGGTATTCGGATGGATTGCACTACCTAGTGGATTTATTTTGACCACTTGCTGGCGTGTAAGCTTCGCAAAGATTGCGGTGAGTCCATGGAAGTCATCTTGAGTCCACTTGTCTAATGGATGGTTGTGGCAATTAGCACATTTCATCCGGCTCCCCATAAAGACTTCAGTGGCAAACTCGGTCTGTAGCTGGGGATCCTCCACCGCGATGTAAAACGTGGCTGGACCAACCTTTGTTGTGTCACCCGTCGCCGTGATGATTTCATTGGCTATTTGGTCGTAACCGACTCCGTTTCGTAGTTGCTCGGCAATCCAATTATGAAAACCGCGGGCCGCCTTAGTCGTCATGGTGACCCTGTTCTTGTCATTCTTGGATTGGATTCGTAGGAGCTTGGCCAGTTTCAGAGTGTAAAAGTCGACGAATTCCTCGGAGGAAAGCAGTTTGTCGACGATGGCTTCTCGGTCGAATCCAGGCACTCGCGATTCGTGATTGTATTCAGGCAAGCGCCCCGTCAGGTCGAGTGTGACGCGTCGCAAGAACGTGCCGTCATCGGCGAGTGGTGAGGTCGGCAAGCGAAGCTCGGCGAGCAAACGAAGCACGTATTCATCGACAAAGTTATTGCGAGGTTCCGAAGACAGGTCTACCGCTTGGTTGTTCAACGGAGAAACCAGCACAATCGGAATCACTTCGGAAAGATATCGCGCGACGACAATGTGTCGACCACCTCTGCGAACTTCGGCGCTCGCCGCATCCGCATCGATGTCCACGGCTGAAGAATCCTCAGCGACAAAGGTCGTCCAGGCGGTAACGTCGCGAGTTTTGCCATTGTCGTAATGAGCGGTGACTTTTAATTGAGCCGTGGCACCGGTTTTCGTCGCGACGAACTTTCGAGGTGTCACCTCGACGTGTTTCAAATGCCGGTGCTTGAGGTTCTTCGCACCCTGTTTGATCCAGTCGATGAGAAGTCGCTCGCTCTCGCTATCGTCATCGAAAACCATCCGCCCACCGTGTTTGAGATTGGCGGTTGGCTTGAGCACGATGAGGCTTTCGTCCGGCTTGGACAGATTGACGCGCCGCCCATTCATCCGCCGAACAATCTCTTCGAAGTCGGATTCCGGATCTCCGCCGTAAAGCGATAGTTTAAAATCGCCCCGTCCGATAGCCGATCCGTGGCACTTGCCGGCATTGCAACCCATCTTTGTGAAAATGGGTATGAGATCGTTTTCAAATTCCACAGCTTCTCTTTTTTCGGCTAGGCCGATGGAAGTAAGCTTCAGGAGAATGAAAATTGAGCATAGAATGCCAGAAATCCGGTAGGTCCTTTCCTTTTGAGCTTTCTTGTTCACTGCATTCGTCAATAGCACCACAAGGCTCTGAAGTCCTTTTCGTTGAGAAGATTAACGACGCCGTGCGTTCTCCGGAAAAGCGTCCGAATAAAGTTCACCAGCCTCTTTGCGAGTGAGCTTTCCGGCTTTCATTAGCTCTCCGATCTTGGTGCGAAGGGCAGTTGCATCACCTGACGACCTGGACAATTCACCTGCTTCCTCGCGCGTGATCGTTCCGCTTTGCACCAAAGGGGCAAGTTGTTTGCGAAACCCTCTTTTGGG
>JAPKCZ010000341.1 GCA_028822745.1 Kiritimatiellia bacterium
GATTTTTGAAATGGATGCCGACTTTTCGCATGACCCCGCCGAGATTCCCAAGTTTCTAGACGCCATCAAACATGCGGACTTGGTTCTCGGATCTCGCTACGTCGAAGGCATTCGCATCACGAACTGGCCGTTAAGCCGACTGCTACTGAGTAAAGGTGCGGCCACCTATGTCCGCCTCATCACGGGCATGCCGGTGACCGACCCGACGGGCGGCTTCAAGTGCTTCCGCAGTGAAGTGCTCAAAACGATTCACTATGAGCAGGCAATCTCCAGCGGATACTCTTTTCAAGTCGAACTAACACATAAGAGCTGGATGGAAGGGTTTCGCATCCAGGAGATCCCCATCATTTTTGAAGATCGTCGTGCCGGTTATTCAAAGATGAATCGCGACATCATGGCCGAAGCGATGCGAATCGTCTGGAAACTGGCGTTTCAGGCCAAATTTCGGCGCCGCCCACTCGTGAAACGTTCTTTCGATGACGCCCCCACCGCGTAAACATTGAAGCGGACCGCGTTTTGGTGCATCCTGCGAGCTCTATGACCAATAGTAAGCAACCTGAGCGAACACGCATGATAGACCTCCTGCGATGCATGCGACCCAACCAATGGACAAAAAATGCCATTGTTCTGGCAGCGTTCTTTTTCGCCTATTTCGACAATCTTCAGAACCTCTCTCTGACGGCAGGGCTGCGCGTTGCACTCCCAGCGGTGTTCCTATTCTGTCTCGCATCGAGTGGCATTTACATTATCAACGACTTGCGTGACATCACCTCTGATCGCGCCCATCCACGCAAACGGTTTCGCCCCATCCCTGCTGGACGCGTGCAACCCGGACCTGCGATTACGCTCAGCCTGGTGCTTTTGGTTGTTGCGTTAGCGAGCGCATGGATACTCCGCCCCGCTTTTGCCTATGTCCTGCTCGCCTACGTTCTGATTCAGCTTATCTATACCTTTGCGCTTAAACACCAAGCCCTGGTCGACGTCTTTGTCATCGCGCTCGGTTTTGTTCTACGCGCAATCGCCGGCGCGGTGGTCATGGACATTCTCATTTCAAAATGGCTGCTGCTGTGCACCTTCCTGTTGGCGCTCTTTTTGGCGCTGTGCAAGCGCAGACATGAAAAACGTATGATCCACACCGACGGCAACACCGGCAGTCGACCCTCTCTAGAACAATACGATGCCGTCCTCCTCGACCTATTGATCGCCATCTCGGCAGCGTCCACCATTGTGTGTTACGCCATTTACACCATGTGGGCCGAAACGGTGACAAAGTTTGGAACCGACCGTCTCGCCTACACCGTGCCCATTGTCATCTTCGGCGTCTTTCGTTACATGGACCTTGCCTATCGTCACGAAAAAGGCGAACGCCCCGAAAAGGTCCTGCTAACGGATATTCCAATTATCCTGACACTCGGCTTGTACACCTTGAGCGTGATTGCCATTTTCCTCACCCGCTGACGCAGCGCCGAAATAAGGATTAAGCGCCCCGACGCGACTGCGTCAGATCAAGGGCTTATTGGTGAATGGCAGGCGAAGGCGTGCAGCTGCACGTCGAGGTCGGCATTCATCGATAACTGATTGAGATGGCGTGAGATATACATTCGCAGTAGATTTTGGTGAATAGATCAGGCTAGATACATCGATTGGTCATGCATATTCCCCAACCACAATCCAACCGCGCCTCGGACAGACCTGCGTTCTTGCAACGCATTGACTGGCTAGCTTTTTGGTGTGCAACCCTGCCTGCGGCCGTCATCTACATCACCACACTCGCCCCCACCGTCACCCTCGAAGATTCCGGCGAACTTGCCGTGGCCGGTGATCATCTGGGTGTTCCGCATCCGCCCGGTTACCCCATCTGGACCATGATTGCATGGTTGTTTGCGCGCCTGTTTGGTTTTGTTACGTTTCAGGGGCAACCCAATCCTGCCTGGAGCATTGGATTGGTTTCTGCGGTCTTCGGCGCATTGGCCGCGGGCATCACGGCCATGCTGGTGTGTCGATCCGGTCGTGACATCTTGCGCCATACCCACGACACGCTTCATCAGCTAAACGATAAGCAGCAATGCCTTCTCGCATGGTTGGGCGGCATTGTCGGCAGTCTGAGTTTCGCGTTTAGCCCCGCCATGTGGTCGCAATCCACGATCGTCGAAGTATACAGCCTGAACGCATTCTTCCTAATGCTGGTGCTCTTGCTGTGCTACCGCTGGATCTGCAAAGCGGACGACCGCAGCTTGCTGCTTATGGCATTTATTTTTGGTCTGGGCCTGACGAACTATCAGGTACTGCTTCTGGTTGCAGGCCCCATTGCGGTTATGATTCTTATTCGCGATCAAGCCTTGTTCCGCGACATGCTCGTCGCGGCGACGCCAACCTTGCTGGTTGTCATCGGCATCGCGACCGAATGTTTGCCGGGCATCGCCCATCCACTCAGCCAGCAAGCCGCCATCTATGTTGCACTCAACCTGCTCTCGCTCCTTCTGGCCTATTTTTGTCTGCCACGTGGGCGCTGTGCGGCATTGACCATTTTGATGGCCCAGCTAGGCATTGCCTTTTACGCCTACATGCCGCTGGTCTCGGACTTACGCAATCCACCCATGAACTGGGCCTATCCACGAACATGGGACGGTTTCGTGCACGCCATCACGCGTGAACAATACGCCGCCCTGACGCCAACCAACGTTCTTTCGGGCCGCTTTTTCGAACAACTGGGCGCCTACTTTTCAGACCTGCGCGGTCAATTCACACTTCCGGTCGCGTTGCTCGGGTTTTTACCTTTCAGCGCATGGCAGTTGCGTATTGGGAAACGCAGATACTCCGGACTGGACCTGGCCATCGTGTTGGCTGCCGCGACAATCATTCTGCTAACGCTGCATCAACTCCTCCCCGCCGTAGGCATCACAGCGCCACTGCGCATTGATAAAATCCCAGCGGGTGCGCTTCTTCTTCTGACAGGACTCGGCTTGATCATTCTCGTCCTGACACGTCTGATACGCTTTTGGCGACGTGCACGCGAACACGCATCCCAGCGTCGCTGGACAGAAGCACTTCTGTTGTGGAGCACGGTGCTGGCCTTCGCGGCTTGCGCGTTCGGATACGTTGCCGTGATCGTAAAAAAGATACGAATCGCTCAACTCGCCGAACAGACCGCAGACGCGAACGTGATCCCTCTACTTCTCGCACTGATAGCGTTACCGGCCCTGCTCATCCTTTTGACGACATTATGCATGCGCAGTAAGTCGCGGCTACGCCTGACTTTCGACGACGCCACCCAAACGTGGCTGACAACAACCGGGCTTGGTTTTTTGATTCTGAGCGCCTTTCTTATCGTGCTGGCCAACCCCAAAGGCGACGTACAGGACAACTTTATTCAGCGCGTGAAATTCATTTCATCACACGCCCTCTTCGCGGTATGGATCGGATACGGATTCATGCTGGCGCTCGCCCGTCTACGCTCCCGTTGGCCCACGATTCGCTCCGCCACCATAATCCTTACCGGCCTCGTCATTGTCTTCATTCCGATTGCCCAGAATGTCTGGAATGCCAGACTGGTGGCGCTCAGTGGTGGTGCTGAAC
>JAPKCZ010000342.1 GCA_028822745.1 Kiritimatiellia bacterium
GCAGTCGGAACTTATCTACGATCATATACTCAGAACGGTTGAAAACAGCACCAGCGGGGGAACGTCGTGAGTAAAACACGTCACATTCTGGCGACCATCACCGGCCTCGGCATGCTCGTCGGCATCATGGGTTGCTCGACGCTCGGCGGTCGTCCGATGGACGAACTGCTGAGCAAGGCCGCCTTTCATGTTATTGTGAACGATGAGGCCGCTATTCCGTCGTCTGGCACTTTCGATCTGGCCACGAAAGAAGCCGATTTGGATGGCATCTGGATCCCATTGACGCAGGAAGAACTCGTGTGGGCTGTTCGGCGCGATGATACACAACTTTTGCAGGATGCCAACCGCGTGTTGGGTCAATGGCGACAAGACGGCACCTTAGATGCTATTCTCGACCGTTGGGTCAACATTCGGGGGGCGGCCTACGTTTCCCCATCCGGCACCGATATTATGGTGAGGCATTCCCCGGTTCGGTTCTCTGTGCGCTTGACCAACGTGTCTGGTAAATCCCAACGGATTTCCGTCGATAAAATGAACGGCGCTTTGAAATCCGTGCGTTTCGAAATCACGACGGCTAAAGGACGACGTCTGGTCGTCACGCGCAAGCAGGCCTTCGCCGCAAGCACACTTTGGGTCACGCATATAATGCAGCCTGGTGAAACGGCGGCGGTCAGCATTTTGATGAACGAGGACGAGTGGGAAAACTACAGCGCCGTCAAGCCCGGCGACGAGCATCGCATGAAAGTCTGCGTCGTCGTCGAAAACGGGAGCAAGAAATACAAATCCACGGTCTACAACGTCGTCGTTGACGTGCCGCCCCCCCCCGCGGCCTTCGCCGAGTTTGAATCCGGCGCGAAAAAGAAAGAAGCCCCGCCCATTTTCGTGGTGGAGTAGGGCGGCCTCGCCGCCCGAGAACAGGTCCTACATCTGCAATGGGCTCCTCGTGAGGTGGACCCACTTGTGTCTCCAGTTGTTGATCAGCTCCGAGTAACACATGCGTATCTGTTCCTAATCACGTAACGAGGCCTGGTACCCCCGGTTCACTCCGTGAAAGTGCGGTCCGGAGACTCGGCGAATCCGGTGCCGCCTTTTGGGATTGCCCGGAAAGCGCCATTTTGACAGAATACACGTGTTTCGCCGGAATCGATCGATGTTTGGCTTGTGTCGTAGGAGGGATACCGCTATGAGCATGATACGCATTTCTGTGATGATTTTCTCGCTGGGCGCCTTAGTGGCGCATGGCGCGGGGAATATCGACGAGACGGCCGAGCATGCCTGGTCGGAGAATGGGGGCTGGGTGGAAGGGGCAGCAGCCCAGGGCGAATTGACAGTCCACTTTGACGGATCATCCGGCTACCTGTCGGGCCATGCCTGGGGGGAGAACATTGGCTGGGTCAAGTTCGGCGCCAACACGGGCGGCCCCTACGTCAACACGAGTTCCACGGACTGGGGAGTCAACCTGTCGTCATCGGGCACGCTCTCAGGGCACGCCTGGGGAGAGAACGTAGGGTGGATCAAGTTCGACCCTTCCTACGGTGGGGTGACCGTCAACATGACCAACGGAACTTTTGCGGGCCGGGCTTGGGGCGAGAACATCGGGTGGCTGACCTTCATGGGCACCTCGCCGGATTATGGGCTGCGTACACTGGCCTTCGATGCCCAGGCACAGGGAACGCCGAACTGGTGGCTGACGCATCACGCCGTGATCGAGACCACCGATGATGGCGATCATGTTCCGGCCTGGAAGGAGTACGTGGCGGACACGGACCCGAATGACCCGGGCTCCTATTTTCGTATCTCGTCGATTTCGAATACCCCATCAGCGACGCAGGTGGCTTTCTCCCCCGCATCTCCGCGCCGCTCGTACACGCTCATGCGTCGCGCCCTCCAGACAAACGGGTGGAGTCATGTGATGGGCCAGGTGGGCACGCCTGGCACGGGCGGTGAAAACACGCTGCACGATACGAACACATGGGAGCGAATGTTCTACACGGTCGAAGTGACGGTGACGCCCTGATGCGCTTATGCATGCGCCTCGGTTACTCAGAATTCGAAATCAAAAAATGAATAGGTCCCTATAGCGAAGAGGTGAATATGCAGACAGGAAAATGGATCCGGATGGTGGCGGTGGTGATGATGTGTTCGAGCGTGGCGAGCGCAGGTTCGCTGGACCCGACGAATGCGCCGAGCCCGACGATGCACACATTGGAGGAGATATATCAGAAAGTTTTGAGCAACGAGCAGAAAGTTTTGAGCAACGAGCAGAAGCTCGTCGAGAACCGGACTTTGCTGTTGAGCCTTGGAGCGGTACCCGCAACAGCAGGCATGGTGCTTGTTCCTGCCGGGACGTTCACGATGGGTTGGACCGGAATAGCAACACCTGAACACTCCGTGACACTGAGCAGCTTCTACCTGAGCAAGTACGAGACGACCTACCAGCTCTGGCACGACGTCAAGACCTGGGCGAGCGGCTCCGGCTACACGTTTGCGAATCCAGGCCGGGAGGGTAGAATCGGAACGATCGGCGCCGCTCCCACGGGGGCAAGCAGCGAACCGGTGACGACGGTGAGCTGGCGCGATGCGATCGTGTGGTGCAATGCCCGCTCGGAGCAAGCGGGTCTGACGCCAGCTTATACGTACAGCAGTGCGACGATCAGAGACGCGACTGACGCAACGGCCTGCGACGGGGCGGTTCTGAACCTCTCCGCCACGGGTACCGTCTGCCCACCGAGGCGGAATGGGAGTACGCGTCGCGCTACCAGGAGGGTGCGACCTGGACGCCGGGCGACTACCTTAGCGGGGCCACAGCCGCTTACACTAATGCAGGCGCCAGCCAGGCCGTCGCGTGGTACAGCGTCAACAGTAGCGGTGCAACGCATAATGTGGGTGGGAAGACCGCCAACCAGCTTGCCGTCTTCGATATGTCCGGCAACGTATGGGAGTGGTGCTGGGACTGGCATGGTGCTTACGGTGCAGGTCCTGACACGAACCCGACTGGACCTGGCACAGGCTCGACCCGCGTGATTCGCGGCGGCAGTTGGTACACCACCGCGAACTACTGCCGTGTTGGCCTTCGCATCAGCTCCACCCCGGACATCGCCAACTCCGGCTTTGGCTTCCGGGCTGTCTTGCCCCCAGGTCAGTAGTGAGCTCACGCAAGGTGTTCTTTCGTGCCGTGCCCCACGGAGTGGGGTCGACCGGAGGGAGAGGCCGAAGGAACACAGAGCCGGAACAAGGTCTCTGTAAACTGGGGTATGGGGCGAAGCCCCAGCGATTTTAGAAATGCAAATGGCCTTCTATTCGCTCCCGGCCCGCGGCGACAGCGGGCTACAGGAAGACCTGAACCGTTTCCTGCGTTCGCACCGCGTGCTGACCGTGCATCGCGATTCTGTGACCCAGGGCCAACCAAGCCAACTTTCGAGTGTGGTTTGACACCGCCCATGGCCTCCCCACTGGTTCCTCGGAGCAAAGGAACCAGTGGGACGCTCTACGTGTTGTTCTGCTCCAAGTAACCCGTGGGCGCGGTTAGCGTCGCCGTTAGGCCTTACTCTGCAGG
>JAPKCZ010000343.1 GCA_028822745.1 Kiritimatiellia bacterium
ATCGTGAATGAGCTACCCGTCGTGAACACATTCCATGGCGCTTCTTGCAACCCTTCAACACGCGACAATGCTTCGACCGTGCCCTGATTGGCGTAGAGTGCGATATCCTGCTTGCGATGCATGACGGGCAAGCCCTTGCGATGGTCATCGTGCTCGTGCGTGACGCACACGGCGTCCACATCGTCAAGCGACACGCCAATGGCGTCCAATCGTTTGCCTGTTTCACGTGTACTTAACCCAGCATCGACCAGAATACGTGTCGTCGCTGAGGCCACATAGGTAGAATTGGCAGCACTGCTGCTGGCGAGAACACACATGCTCAGACTCATTATCGCTCCTAAAGATGTATACCGCGCAGCACATTCGCGAGTCGCGCGAAGGAATTCGCTTCGGCGTTAAGCAAAAAGCGTGCGAATGCGCGGCTATAAGCGTTTTAATTTTGACGTAACGGCGGACCGTCCATAGATTGAACCTGTATCTAACGAGGATCACGATGCCAAGTCAAACACTCTCCATGAGCCAGCAGCAGAAGATGCAAATGATACTGGCGCCACAACTGCGCCAGTCGCTGGAAATGCTGCAGTTACCCATCCTTGAACTGCGCGCCATGGTGCAGCAAGAAATCGAACAGAATCCGACGCTTGAAGAAGGCGCGAGCCGCGACGAAAAACTTGAAATTGAACCCGGCGACGGCAGTGTTGAGGAAAGCGCGGAGCTGGAGTTCAAAGAGGAATTCGACGTCCTTTCAAAGCTTGATGAAGAGTGGCGCGACTATTTCTTTCAGGAATTTCAGAGCTCTGGCGGTTTTGACCAAGACAAAGAGGACAAACGACAGTTTCTCTTAGACTCTCTACCGCAACAGGAATCCCTCCAGGAACACCTGCTCAACCAAATCAATCTAGCAAGCTTGCCGGAAGCCGACACGCAAATCGGCGAATTAATCATCGGCAGCATCGACGACGACGGCTACCTGACCACGGAGCCTGCCGTATTGGCCGATTCCGTTGGTTGCGATGTCGAACACCTGGTCGAAGTATTGGAGGTCATCCGAGAGTTTCACCCGACGGGTGTCGGCACGCAAAACCTTCGCGAGTGCCTCCTGATGCAATTGGAGCGCCTGGGAAAAAACGACACGCTTGCATGGCGGATTGTCGATGAGCAACTCGACAGACTTGGGGCCAAAAAGTATCCGGAAATCGCGCGCGTGCTCAAAGTGAGCATGGACGAAATTGAAGACGCATCAAAGGTGATCGCCACGCTTGACCCCAAGCCTGGACGCTTACTCTCCGAGGAGGCCGTCACCTACGTTTTCCCCGAAATTGCTGTACAGAAAATCGACGGCGAGTACCAAGTCATCCTCAACGACGATCACCTCCCCCACATACGAATCAGCAACAACTACAAACGCATCCTTAGCGACCCCACCACAAAACCTGAAGTGAAAGCCTACGTGCAGGAGCGTATTCGGTCAGGCGCGTTCTTGATAAAGAGCATTCACCAGCGCCAACGCACGATTGAACGTATCGCCACCGAAATCGTGACCAATCAGACCGCCTTCCTTGAAAACGGCGTTTCACATCTCAAACCCATGACCATGGCCTCCATCGCGGAAGTGGTTGGCGTCCACGAAACCACCGTCAGCCGAGCGGTCTCCGGAAAATATATGCAAACCCCGATTGGCCTTTACGAACTGAAGTACTTCTTCACACCCGGCATCCAACTGGCCGACGGCACCCAGATTTCGAACAAATCGGTAAAAGACATCATCGCCACCATGGTGAGCAATGAAGACGGAACATCTCCACTCTCGGACCAAGATATTGTCGAAAACCTGACAGAACAAGGCATCAAGATCGCACGCCGTACGGTAGCCAAATACAGACTGATGCTGCGCATTCCCCCGTCACACATGCGCAAAGGATTTTAGGCCGATTCCCGTCGCCACGTCCTTCACGTACGGGCCCGGGTGGCGACTCAGCCCTCACGGCATGGTTTCCCTGCAATGAAACACGTTCAAAATCTGGTCAAGAAGTTAGAGCCCATACTGCGCGAGGCCTTGACGTCAAAGACTGCGATTTCGACGCACTCCATTCCCGGATCGGCCGAAGCCGTTTACAACTGGACCCTGAACCAAAGCCTTAACCACGACGTTCTCGTCGTAACGGCGGGCTCCACACCGCTCGAAGAACGCCACCAAGACTTGCAGACCCTCGCGCCCAAAAAAGGAATCGTCGACGAACGTCTTTTGTACCTTCCTCCGGCGGATATTCATACAGCAACCGATTTGATGCACGGCGATCTGGACCTGACCGGTCTGCGCGTCGACACCTTGCTTCGCATGCTTACCCAGCCAGACGCTCCGCGCCGGACGCCCTTTCTGGCGGTGACGTCGATTCAGGCACTTCTGCAGCCAGTCCCCCAACCCAACCAACTTCAGGACCGCACGCTCACCTTGTCCCTTATGGACAACTATGAGCGCGAAACATTGTCTTCCACTCTGATCGAGCTCGGTTATACGCCCGTTCCAGAAGTACAGGACAAGGCACAATTCGCGATCAGAGGCGGCATCGTTGATGCATGGCCCATCACCGATGATTGGCCGCTGCGCATCGAATTCTTTGGTTCCGAAGTCGATTCAATCCGTGCGTTCGACCCCGTCACGCAACGTTCGGTTTCCAAACCGGGTCAGGCCCGCTTCGTCCCCACGCGCGACCTCAACGTTGCACAGCCAAATCCCTCCACATCAAAAACCGCAACCATTGGCCCCTATCTCCCCGCCGGCACCATCATCGTCTGGTCGGATTGGGATGCCATCCAAGAACACGCCGAAATCTATACCGACAGCATGGCAGAATCCAACGCCTCACTGCACGCACTCGACGATTTGGTTGACGAACTGAACGCATCGCACCCTTGCCAAATACGCTTTGAAGCCGCGCCCGAGGAACCTGCTCATTTTCCGCAAGTACATCCCTTGCACGAGCACGTCGACTTACCGCGCGATATTTTTGAACCTGATCTTCTGGCCGCATCTCGAAAAACCATTTTCGACGATCTGGCCAAACGAAGCAGACAACGTGAAAAAGTCTGGCTGTACCTCGAAACCCAAGGGTCTTTCGAACACATCGGCGAAGAGCTCGGCACGCGCGCAAAACAGATCAAAACCATTCAGGGCGCGTTGTCGAGCGGCTGGGTGTGGCCCGAATTTAACACGGTTTTTGTCAGCGAATCGGACATCTATGGCCGCAAGAAAGCGCGTTCACAACGGTACCGGCCCAGTCCATCAACCGGCGCCTCCACATCGCCGCACACGGCGCGTGTGGCCGATCTGGCCGTTCTCGAAGCCGACGACCTCGTCGTGCACGTCGAACATGGCGTTGGCCGCTATCTGGGCGTCACAGAAATTGACTTCAATGGTCAGCGTCAGGAAGTCATCAGCATCGAATATGCCGATAACGCAAAACTACATGTCCCCATCACCCATCTGCAACTGCTTAGCCGTTATGTGGGGGTCGGGGATCGCAATGTACGCCTGCACCGCTTGGGCG
>JAPKCZ010000344.1 GCA_028822745.1 Kiritimatiellia bacterium
GGAGACATCTCCCATCTGCACCGTACCGATATGCCGCCGATGTCTGTCCACATACAGCGAGACCACGCGGACCTGTTTTCCAAGCGCCAGATCTGTCAGGGCCTGCTGAGATTCCGCAGCGAAAGGCTGTCGCAAATCCGGACTATCAATGTTGGCAAGACGAATGGTGTGTTCCCCCCCATCAGCCGTCGTCACCTGCAGCATGTCGCCTTCGAAAACGCCTGTCACAGAGCCTTGAATCACCTCTGCGCGGACAGAGGCCGTCAGCAGACACAACGTCATAATAAAATACGGATGAATGCTCATCTCGACATCCTCAGGTCATACAGTGAAAGAACCCAGCAACACACTCATTTTACGCGACATATGCTCCCCGCCGCAAGGGACCTTCTGCGGAAACGCTATTTCAATGATGTCATCAGGCGCGCCGCGTCCTCTGCCGTTATATGGAATCCGTTAAAACGAACAACCCCAGCCTTGTCGACAATGACCGTCCACGGCGTCCCCCCTGACCGATAGTCGCGCATCATCCCGCAACGTTTACCTTTACTGCCGCTGTGCCCCACGGGCACTTTCAGTTCATGGCGCTCTAGGCTCTCAAGCGCACGCTTAGGCGTATTGCTCAAGAAGCCTTCAAACACGGTCTGGACGGCAACGAAAGCGACGGCTTCGTCATCGGCGAAGGTCTCACTCAGCGTCTTTAGTGTCGGAAACCCGTGCGCGTGACAGCCCGGACACCACGATTGAAAAAAATATAGATAGAGCACCTTACCCTTGTAATCGCTCACATCCAACGAACGCGCATCGTCCGGCACGTTTCGCCAATGCTTGGCATCCCACCCCGGCGCTTTCTGGCCGAGAATACCCAACTCGTCGTTTGCAACGACAAGGCCGCCTGCCAGCAACAAGCAAACCAATATACGAATCGCTATCATAAGAAAGACCTTTCGTTGAACCGCGAGAATCCATCTGAACCATTATACAGGAGAGCATGTACCTAGGCGCAATGGCAAAAGTGCTAAACAACATCAGCGCTTGGAAATCGCGACAATGGCGCCATCGCCTTACATGACAGAAACGTCATGCAAATGGACGTCGTGATGTCATCCATCCGATGTTCAATACGCATTGTCGAAAGTGATATTAACAACTCAGGCCGCACAGCACTAAGCGGGCGGCCGAAAGGAGAGGCAAGATGAAGACAGGAATACTGCTGACAACGGTGTGCGCGATGGCCACGGCAGGAACGCTCAGTACCGTCGCGAGGCCACAAGGGCCACGTCCGGGCGATGGGGACCAACGCCCCAAAGCAACAGCACCTCAACAGGGCGGAGATGATTCGAGAGAAACATTGTCCGAGGCATCACGCGATAGTGATGCGATTCGCAAGCAACTTATGATTACCGATCTGCGGGTGGTTGAAGATCCAGTGCGCACGAATCCTCGTTCAGGCGATCGTGCGGTCTGGACTTTTAAGCACCTCATGGAACAGATGGCAGGCGATCAAGATCCGGCCGAATTTGTTATGCGTTGGCTGAACCTGTGGGAAGAGGAGCAAGAGATCAACGGATCCATATCACCCGAGCGACCTGCAATTCGAGAACGGATCATCAACCCATGGCTCCACGCCAGTGGCGGGAAACGTCTGGATCTCGCCAAAGCCCCGTTCAAACTGCTGGCCATCGTTAACCGCATGGATCTGCGCGTGCACGTCGACGAACAAGTCCTGACGGGCGGCGAGGGGCGCTTCGTCTTTGGGGTCCTCGCGCCAGACGGAACAGCTCTGCTGCCCGAAGCGGGACCTGCGCCGGGCGGCATGACCGTGATCTTCGAATACGAACTTCCGGCGACGGACATGCGTCAACTCGGAGAATGGGCGCGTCTATGGAAAGAGCTCGAGCGTTTCCCTCTGGACAGCCCGAACTACAACCACCACCTAGAACGCATCACACGTCGTTTCACGGAAACAGGTAGCGCCCCAAGCAAGCCCAACGGGTCAGCGCTGAATCAGCTGCGCTCAAACGACATCGCGCTCGCGCAACCGTGGGAACTGCGCGAGTTTGTCATTGATGGCGAAAGCGGCCTGCTGCAGCAAAACACGGTCGCGTTGACGCCGGATAAAATCACGCTCAACGGCACACCCGAGTTCGCCGCATTTATCAACGAACACGGCGCCGATCTGGCGGCAGGCACGGCGGAACTCGATCCCGCTTTTTTCGCGGCATCCGCTATGGCGGGTCCATTCCTGCTAACGGATTTCCCCGATTGGGAATCGCGGACGTTCACGACCAACGTCTTGTTCGACCCGTTCTACGATGTGCCGTGGAGTGCAGAAGGAATCGACAACAATGACGTGCGTCACGCCTTTGCGCTCAACACCTGCAACGGCTGCCACCGCGCGGAGACGGGTACCGGGTTCCTGCAAATTGGGTTCCCATCGGAAAACGACCTACCGAAAACCCTGAAGCATCCCGCCGCGCTGGCAGGTTTCCTGACGGGCATCGAGGTTCCAGACCCTGTTGAGCCCGATACCATACGAACCTTTGGAGACCTCGAACGCCGTCTGACTGACTTCAACGTACTGACGGCCAGCTTTGGCAATGACGGTCGCGGCAGAGGCCCTCGCGGAGCCCACATTCCACGCTTCGTGCACTGAGGCGACTCACCCCCAACAGAAACCCCTGCAAAAAGGCGGGGCGGCTCCGGCCGTCTCGCCTTTTTAGTGTGTCGTGCCGTTTCTGAAAATCAGTCTGGCTAACACGGCGGCCCACTGATAAATGCAAGCCGACTGTGTAATATTCGAGCCGTAAAAAATGAAAACCCGAGACGCGCTCTGTACGGTATACCGTGTGGTGTCTTTAGAGCGATGCGAGTTGGGCGTGCCAAGCGCGAAGAATGGGCAGTTCCTTTTCTGGAACATGACCGCTCGCGCACAACGACTCCCAAAGCGCCAACGCCAAGGCTGTCTGATCACCGCCGGGATGTGCGGCGGCGGCTGTTTTTAGGACATTCATGATCGCATCATTGTGCAGGTACCCCGGGACCTCGTCCTCGAAATCTTTCATGAAGTCATGCGCATTTCGTTCCTGCACAACGGTCGGTGCATGAAAAGACCAGCCCAGTCCATCGCGCGCCAGCGCAGATTGCGCCACGAAGGATCGCCAGATGTCGGTCATCCGGAAACTGACGTGACAAGGTAAATACAAGAGCGGGAAGGCTTGCGGGTAAAAGACCGTGTTTTGAGAATTAAACGGGACCCAGGTGCCGGGCGATACAATGACGGGCTCGGCGTCACGATCGAAATCCAGCAATTCCCCAATCACAAGACGGAAAATCGCATCAACGTCGGGGTCGCCATCGGCCAGGAATTGCTGCACAGGGCACGGACGGCTTTCGGCGTGGTCCGCCAAGGAACCGCCCTCTTGAATCTTATCCAACGGCAGACCGCGTGGCCAGATTCGCTGATGATCCGTAAAATGGCGATACACGTTGACCCACCCGGGCCCATTAAGCGCCCGCCCTGTGACCTGCTCATCTAAACCAGT
>JAPKCZ010000345.1 GCA_028822745.1 Kiritimatiellia bacterium
CCAACTGCGAGTGAAAACCCTGGTCGCGTTGGCGAGGCTGCCATTTTCGCAGTGCCTTTTTGACACCCTAAGCGATGCCCCGGGCGATAAGCAACCAGGGGGGGTAATGCTCAGTCGCGGCGAGGCCGATGCCAATGGTCGTCAGGATCGCAAGACGAACTACCTGTGCGGTCTTCATGCGAACAGTTCCATGACGGGTTTCCTGCCATTGCCGACGGTCATTGGGCGTCCGGCTGGAGAGATCGCGGGTTTCTCGATGTTCATGCCTGCTGCGAAGGCAATGCTTGCATGCAAGGCCCCGACAGAAACGGCATCATCTTCGACATAAAAACCACGGTCATCACTTTTGCCGTAGACGAAACCACGTTTCACTCCGCCACCTGCAAGGGCCGTTGAAAAACACACGGGGTGATGGCCGCGACCGTCCCCATCGAACTGTGGCTTGCGGCCAAACTCTGTGGCGACGACGACGAGCGTCGAGTCGAGCATTCCTTTTTGTTCGAGGTCGCTGATCAGCGAGGCGAAGGCCTGGTCGAAAACCGGGGCGATCTCATCCATTTCATCCGCCAGTGCTTTGTGATGATCCCATCCATCGTGCATGATTTCGATGAATCGAACACCAGAGGCGACAAGTCGCCTGGCCAGCAGGCATCCCTGGCCAAGGGCATTGTTGCCGTAGGCGGTGCGTGTTGATTCGGGTTCACTGGAGAGATCGAAGGCTTCCAGCTCTTTGCTCTTCATTAGTGCGAGGTCATCGTCGTAGAAGCCGTTGTAAGCCTTGACACCCTTGTCGTTGAACTTCATGAGGAAGCCGGCATCTATTTCGTTCAGCAATTTGAGGCGCCGGCTGTTTTTTCCGGTGCCGCCGATCGTGTGGACGTTCCTGATGCCCTGGCTGGGTTCTCCGATAGCCAGGGGTGCGTAGCTCGCGGGAAAAAATCCGTTTCCCTGGTCAGACCGGCGGTTGATACACACGCTGGAGGGGAGCGTGTCGCTGCTGCGGCCGAGGTAGTGTGATCCCCAGGCTCCGAGGTTCGGATGAAGAATGGTTCCGCGTGTTTCATGAGCGGTTCGCATGAAATACTTAGCCGGTGTGTGGACGCCGATCTTCGCTTTCATGGAACGAATCACGCACATGCGGTCGGCGACTGTCGCGAGCTTTGGGAAGTAACTCGTGACCTGGAAATCTGCGGCTGTTTTGATCTTTTCCGCAGGCCCCTTTGATTTGCCGTCTTTTGGGTCGAGCGAATCGATATGACTTAAGCCGCCGCCGAGCATGATCCAGATTACGCTCTTTGCCTTTCCAAAGGCCGGGTGCTTCTCTGGGCTGGCTTCATCTGCCGCCAGCCGTGTGGCGGGAATGAGGTTCAGGCCGAATGCCGCAGCAGCGAAGCTCTCGACAAACTGCCGACGGGTGGGTGCTTCCAGGGAGTTGAGGAACTGTTTCATGGTTTGCTGCCTGTTCTTTTCAGCGCTTGGTGCTGCTATGCGATTTTACTGGATGAAGATGAACTCTCGGGAATTCAAGAGAGCCCAGATGACGTCACTGAGCTCCAGTTTCTGAGCCAGGGCCGCAATGCTCCGCTTTTTTTCCTGCTCATGCGGCGGCCGCGAGAAGAATGATTTGTAGAGGAACTCAACCTGTTCTGCTTTCGAGCGTTTTTTCCTGTGCGTGTCCTTCAGGATCGCCGATTTCTTCATCAGTGCCTGTGTGATCTCGCCGTTCATCATTGCCAGCGATTCGGTGATACCACCCTCGGTCGAACCATCATCCGCAACTTCGCGAGCCGACTGCCCGGCAATTCTCAGGAAGTGTGTCGGCGGCATTGGCTGTGGGAGTTCTGAGGCGCGCAGCCACTGGTCCTGGCCGCGGGCTTTCTTCGCCTGCATGAAAAGTCCGCGACCCCCGCTGCCCCTGGAGGCCTTGCCGTCACCAAGCAGCGATTGGGCAAAGGAAAAGATCTTCTCTCTGTCCTTCACGATTGTCTTGCGGTTGTGCGTGATTTCGAAGGGGAACACCAGCCGCTCCATAAGCGGTGCGTGATCTGTCCTGGTGGCATCCACTTCCGGCCCGCGCAGAAGCAGCACGATGGAGTCCCAGGCCTGCTCGGCTGTCATGCGACGCAGCAACGGACCGGGAAAACGAAACGATTCTCCTGCCGGCGGCGTCACGCTGACCTGCTGCTGATAGGCCTTTGTATTCAGGGCGGCGCGCTGGAATTGGCGAAGGTCGAAGTTGATGTCCTTCATCAGCTGGGCAATGAATGCAAGCAGCTCTGGATTCGTTGCGTCTTCGAGCTCGTCGAGATCAGTGACGGGCTCTTTGACTGCAGCACCAAAGAGTTTTTTCCACAGCCGATTGGCGATGGCGGCGGCAAATCGTGGATTGTCCGGCGAGGTCATCCAGTCTGCAAAATGCTCTCGCAGGCGCGGCGAGCTCGTGCGCGAGGGGCGCTTCTTCTTTGCATCATCCCAGGTGATAAATCGCGGAACGACCTTTTGACCGGGCTTCGCATCGTCGTAGGCGTAGTCTTCCGGAAAGACGGTGTCGCGGGTTCGATCGAAGACGACGCGTTCCATGTTCGGCTGAAGCAATGTGACGAGGTTGGCTTTGGAAAACCGCTTGTCAGCAAGCACCTTGGCGGGCTTGCGCGTGTCGACGCTTTCGAAGGCTGTCGAGCCGAAGAACGCTGCCATCTCATAAAAGTCGCGCTGGGTCCATTCGGCGAAGGGATGGTCATGGCACTGGGCACAGGCGACGTTCGCTCCGAGAAAGGTTGTGAGCGTGTTGGAGAGACTGTCCAGCGGCATGCTCGCATCGCGGAGCAGATACGCCGTCGGGCCGTTTTTGCCGAGCGGCCCTTCCGCAGTCAGCATCTCATGAACCATTTCATTCCACGGGCGATTCCGGTCCAGCTGCGTTTTCAGCCAGGTGTGAAAGGTCCAGGTCTTTCCGATACGATAGTAGCTGTCTTTCATGCGCAGCATGTCGCCCAGCCAGTTGAACATGTGCGAGACATGCCCCGGGGATGCGAGCAATTCGTCGATCAGCCTGGCACGCCTGTCCCTGCGGGTGTCCTGGTGAAATTTCGCGAGCTCCTTCGCAGTCGGAATTCGACCAATGACATCGAGGTAGACGCGGCGGACGAACTGGTTGTCACTTGCGGGAGCATTGGGCCGCAGATCATGACTCTTCAGGTCGCGCAGGATGAGTCGATCGATCCCAGCGGATGCCTCTTTTGCTCGAGGAGTTTCTTCTCCCCCAGGCTCGGGATAGTAGGCCAGGCTGGAGATGAAACAAACCAGCGCCACACCAGGAATAACTCTCATATCACCGATCTCGATTCTGTGTAAGTGCCTTGCTGCAGGTCTATTGCACCAATGAACACAATGTACACATTGAATCGTGCCCGCTCCACAACTCTATCTGAATCAGGCAGATCCGGGATTGTTAAGATTTTTATCCATAGGCCTTTGTGGCATCACCCCAACCACCCTAAGCGATGCCCCGGGCGATAAGCAACCAGGGGCCACCCTC
>JAPKCZ010000346.1 GCA_028822745.1 Kiritimatiellia bacterium
GAGTGCAAAAAATCGGTCTTGATAATCATCAAACAGCCCGTATTTTTGAAGTTTCTGTCCAAGAATTTCGGTTTTAGATGCGTCTCGGCTCGCCTCGAGGAAACTGCGCTCGATTTCCTGTCGGACCCCGGATGGGACCCCACTGCTGGTGTCAAACATGTTGTGTTTCACAAGCTGTTGAACATTTGTGTGCGCCGATTCCTGTACAATTTCCCAAAACAGTTTAATCAGGCAGACGTCCCAGGGGTCGTCAACACCGTCGACTAGGGCACTCATGTGATCATCGCGCTGTTTAAGATTGGCCTGGATTTCAGCGATGACCGATTCTTTACTCTTCGTCACCGTGTGCTCACTGAAGGATTCCTGTTTAAGCGTGTAACCGTATTGCAAAACTTTCATGTTCTGTTCGTGCTCGCGAAGCCACTCAACATATTTGTTGGCCTCTTCGCCAAAGCCCTCGAGGAGCGTTTCGGAATAGGCTTGGGGCGTAATGATTTGGGGCTGTGCCGTCTGCATTCTGCCTTCGCGAATACGGATTTGACCTACCGAATCCATCGGCTCGGAAACAAGGTGGTAATTGACAATTGTCGCCCCAAAGGTTTCCAGGTGCCGGGTGGGCATCTGCAAAATCTCTGTATTGTTCACAGCATACCAAAAATCGAATGCATTTTTGTCTTTCATGGGGGCGTAGTATGTCACGGAAGCCGAGGTATGAAAAGCATGAAGCGAGTTGCAGTACACACAAAGTTGAGGAATTTGAAGCGTTTTATGTATTGGCTGGATCAACGCGGCGATCTTGTCTAGTTTTGCCGCTCGAACCTAGTGAACTGACATCGTAAGAACAACCGTATCTCGGGGGTGGAACCCTTTTTACGGGCTGTTGGTTTCATGGACATCCACATCCATACAGAGATTTATGAACAAATTCACCAAAGGGCTAAATCCTGAGCAGCAGAAGGCTGTTCTGACCACAGAAGGGCCACTGTTGGTGCTTGCGGGCGCAGGCACAGGGAAAACCCGTGTGATTACCCATCGCATCGCTCACATGATGTCCAATGGCGTCGCCGCGTAGCACATCCTCGCTATGACCTTTACCAATAAGGCCGCCGGCGAAATGAAAGAACGCATCGCCAAACTGGTTGGCAAGCGTTCCGCCAAAGAGCTGACTGTGGGAACGTTTCATTCCTTTTGTGTACGCTCACTGCGAAAACACGCGGAAAAGGCTGGCCTGCGTTCCGGTTTCGGCATCTGCGATTCCGATGATCAGTTGATGGCAATGAAGCAAGCGTTGCGCGATTTGCAGATTCCCGATACAGATTTGCAACCCAACGTTTGCGTCAGTCAGATATCCCTCCTTAAAAATCGGCTTATTACCCCGCGGGCACTGCGTGCGTCGGGTGACAAGCATGATATCCGTATGAGTGACGTGTTTGAGCGCTACAATCAGGGCCTGCGCGCAAGTGGCGTATTGGATTTCGATGATCTGCTGCTCTACATGGTCAAACTCATCGAGGATCCTGATATCTTGACGGCTTTTCGAAAGCAATATCGCTATCTATTCGTCGATGAGTATCAGGATACAAACGGCCCACAATACGAAATCGTGCGGCAAATCGGTACCAAACATCAGAACGTCTGTGTCGTCGGCGATGATGACCAATCTATCTACGGCTGGCGCGGCGCAGACGTTTCTAAGATTCTCAATTTCGAAAAGGATTTTGCGAAGGCCACCGTCGTACGTCTTGAGATGAATTACCGTTCAACGCCAGAGATCATTGCCGGAGCGAACGCAGTCATTCGTAACAACCGCCAACGACACGACAAAGCGCTTCGCTCGGCGGCCAAGAGTGGCGAGCCAATCAACGTGCAGCGGCTTGACGATGAAGAGTCGGAAGCACTCTTTGTCGTTGAAGACATCAAGCAGCGTCAATGGGAGAGCAAATGTGGCTACGGGCAGTTTGCCATTCTCTTTCGGACGGCTGTGCAGCCAAGGCTTTTTGAAATGCGTCTACGCAGCGAGGGCATTCCATACAATCTTGTTGGCGGCATGTCGTTTTTCGATCGCAAGGAAGTTCGCGACATTCTTTCTTTTCTCAAACTTGTTGCAAATCCTGCGGATGAATTGTCGCTGCTCCGTGTGATCAACACGCCGCCGCGCGGTATCGGCGCGACATCCGTCGAGCGCATGTTGGCTGTCGCCATGGAAACACGTTCGAGTTTGCCCGAGGTGATTCGCAGTGGCGAAGCGCATACCACAATAAAGCCTTCCGTCGTCAATGCAGGTGGCCGTTTTCTGGACACGATGGATTCGCTGCGGGCATCGCTCGAGGAGAGTGACCTTGTGACGTTCGTGAAACGCCTGATACGCGTGGTTGGCTATGAAACGGAGCTGCAACGATGTTATAAGGATAAAGCGACACGCGCCAAACGATGGGAAGCGGTTACCGAAATCATGAACATGGCTGAAATCCACCAGCGAAAAAGTTCGGACCCATCCCTGCAGCGTTTTCTGGAGGACGTCACCCTCAATTCGAACGAAGAGGATGACAAGGACGTAACCGATTCGCATCGACTCACCATGATGACGCTACATTCCGCAAAAGGTCTGGAATTTGGTGAGGTCTATATTGTTGGCGTGGAGGAGGGCTTAATCCCGCATGCCAAGACAATTAAAGAAAAGGACGTCGATGAAGAGCGCCGTCTTGCCTACGTCGGCATTACACGCGCCGAACGACGCCTGACCTTGTCGTGCGTCAAAAGTCGCGCGCGACGGGGGCAACGTGCTGCTGTGTTGCCGTCACGCTTCATCTATGAAATGAGGGGCAAGGACACGCCGCAAGAATTGATCGACCGCGCTGAGCTTGAATTTGGGGATAGACCACCGGAGGCAAAGCCTGCTCAGAAAAAGAAATCCGGCAAAAAATCGCCCCGGAAGGCGACTCGGAAAAAGAAGATTCCAAAGGTGCCGCCATCGCATACCCATCAGGGGCGTGGATTAACGGGCGGAAGTATCTAGGCGGCCTTCTTGAAACGCAATGTCGTAGATGTTTTTCATGCAATGAAAAGAGCGTGTTTCACACGGCCATGCAGACGCATCATTAAGTAGGTTGAATGGGGGCGATCGCGTTTACTTTTTCGCAAATTCCATATTGATGTCAAGCGTGACCTCGTTGCCAATCATCAGTCCGCCACTTTCCAGCGCCTTGCTGTAGGTTAAGCCGAATGCGCTGCGGTCGATCTCGCCGGAGGCTTCAAATCCAATTTTCGTGTTGCCGTAGGGGTCCTTTACTGGACCTGTTAATGTATAGCTCAATTCGACGCTTTTGGTGATGTCTCGAATGGTCAAATCACCCGTTATCACGCCTTTGCCATTTTTGCCTGAAATGGCCGTGCTCGTAAAGGTCATGGAAGGGTGTTTTTCCGCGTCAAAGAAGTCTGGTTGGCGAAGGTGTTTGTCGCGTTTCTCATTTCGCGTGTTGATGCTGCCAATGTCGATCGTTGCTGTTGCACTTTCGAGTTTGCCATCTT
>JAPKCZ010000347.1 GCA_028822745.1 Kiritimatiellia bacterium
GAAGCAGAATGTTATTCTGTGAGGGTACCACGATGATGTAAGTGCCAATCTGGATTCCCGAGGCCCCTTGGAAAACGGCAACAACTTGATAGTTACCAGGGGCGAGTCCGAATAAATTCACATTGAACGTGATTTCCTGTTGGCTAGGTCGGGAGACCGAGTCCAGATCAATGGTCACGCCGTTGTAGGTAAGCGATGTGGGCAGAGCAGTAAGAACGGGGGGAGCATCCTGTCCGACGTCACCGGCAAGGGTGACGGTGATGGTGCTTTCTAGACCAGCGATGGAAGGCGTGTAGTCAAAACCCGTGTCGTCAAATACCGCAAGACCGGTTCGCGAGGATCGATAATACGAAGGGTTGGCCACTGCGAATGCATTGCTATGCGCCACGGTGGACAGATCCGAATCGGCAACAGCGGCGGGCGCGACAGGAGTCCATGTTGGCGCCCCCAAGTCCGTAACGTTTTGAATTTCGTAGGTTGCACCTTCAATGCCGCTATAGACGATGGTGATGTCACCGGAGAGTGAGTCATTGATCTGCAGGGATTCTATCGTGTCCTCCTTTTCGGGACCGCCTTCAAAATGCGTCGTGAGTACCGCTCCCCCTTCATCACTGTCAGGAATGGCGTTAGGTATGCCGCCGATCGGGTCCCCAAAAAAGGTGCGGTTGATATTGTATGGATAAACCGGAATACCGTTGGGGTCCACGCACGCAAAATAGGCCCACGTTCCTGCAGGGAATTCTGGTGTTCTGCAAAATCGAGCGTTGAACTCGTTGAGATCAAAATCGACGCCAAGGGTCATGCCAAGGTCACCCTTGTAATCGTTATCTTCCATATAGCGGCCGAGGGGAAAACTTGGACTAACATCTGGACCAACGCGAAAACTCAAGGCGGCGCCGGCATAGACTCGCGTTGCCCAGGCGGGCCAGAGTCCCCGCGTCGTTAGCCCTGTCCGAATTTGGAATCCGGAAATCATACGACGAACACCGCTGGTCGAATCCAGTGGATCAGAGAATCCATAGGGGCCAAAGAGTGGCAAGCCGTCCTGGTTCCAGCCCAGGATTGGAGAATGTTTACCATTGAAATTCTCAGTATAAACATTGCTAGAGGCGATGTAGTCGACACTGTCGCCGAGTTGATGACGAAGGGCTGGTGGACTGGCATGATAATGGTAGTTGCCATTGGCTTGGTGAGCATAACTGGCGTCAAAGGTGAGAAACTCATTAAAGTAGGCATCGCGATTCCAGCGTCCCCCGCCATTGGGCGTGTCGTTGCCGGCACCGTTGCTGTAAGAGAAATCATCTCTGGAATCAAACATGGCAACCCCGTTCACAAAATAACCTATCGGGCCATCGCCGGTGATGGCCTTTGGGAGTACGGTTATCGGATCAGTCGGGCTACGGGGAAAGCGGTACCGCACGGCTCGGTTATTAGGAAATCCGGGAAAGAGAGTTGTGCGGGTGCCGTCGGCATACCACGGCCCCATTGTATACCCGCCGAGGCCCGAGCTCCGGATGTAGACCCAGTCCGGCGTACTGGACACTTCATGGATACCGGCATAGGTGGGCGTCGTTTGACTTGTACCACCGCCAGGATGCGTCCAGGACGTGACAGGCCCATTCGGCACATCGGCATCGCGTTGAAAAATGCGCGCATAAGCGCCGGATTTTTGGGTGTACCAAGAGTCAATCTCCGGATCCGCCACACTGTTAATGATACAGGCGAATAGAAGAGCGATGAAGGGTAATGTGCGTTTCATAGTGCCGCAGAAATTCCTAATCACATTGCGAAAAGATGATCGATCAAAAACATGCTTTTTCATCCGGCAGAATGGACCACCTGAAGTCGTACCATACCACCTCTCCTGCATTCGACACGACAACTATCCTGTTGAGCGTCATTTACAGCGAACACATAGACCTTGCGGAAAATTTGCAGCGAAAAGCTAGGCCTAGAATGTGCGCGACAGAACAGAGAAACAAGGGACCTACCCCGCTAGAGAGTTTTGAGAAAATAATCCCAGAGCGGATCAGGTTTCGGGTCTGCCGTGATCGTTAAGTCTTCTTTTGTAACCGGATGTTTGAACCTCAAATATCGGGCATGCAGGCTGATTGATTTATCGTCATTGGGTTTGTCGAAGCCGTATTTAAGGTCCCCTTTGATTGGGGAACCAACCTTCGACAGTTGTGCACGGATTTGATGATGCCTTCCTGTTATGAGATCAATTTCCAGCAAATGAAAGCCGTTAAACGTTTGAAGTATCTGATATTTAAGTTCCGCCTTTTTGCAGCCTTTCTTTTCTGAATCATAGGCTGCTGACTTATTCTTTTGTTCATTCTTGATCAGATAATGCACAAGGTGATCCGCATCATTTTGCGGCTTCTGTTGGACGATCGCCCAATACGATTTGTGGATCTGCTTGTTGCGGATTTGCTCGTTCAGGCGACTCAAGGCCTTACTGGTCTTCGCGAAAATCACCGCCCCGCTGGTTGGACGGTCAATACGATGCACCAGGCCCAAAAACACATTTCCCGGTTTGTCATAAACAGCCTTGATATAGGCCTTACATAAATCCAACAAAGGAACATCGCCCGTGATGTCACCCTGCACTATTTCGGAAGGCAGTTTATTGACGACAAAGAGGTGATTGTCTTCGAAGAGGATTCGATCTTTTAGTTCTAATGATTGCATGCGTCAATATAGGCCTTTCCAGCGTCGACGTCTAAAACCATTTACAGAAGGTCGGTAGAGTAGAGAATAATAGGACGAATCAGGCCCTGTTGTTCCCCTGGGATGCTAGTGACGTTCATTCAGGTTCCAGTCATAGTCGAGATAGCCAACCTTAATGTCCTTCCCTGAAGAACGCATCGCGATCGCCGTCGCCTTATCGGCATGCGGAAGAATAAATTCCGATATCGACGCATAATCACCTTTTACGAAGTCATCTTTGAACCATTTAAAGATACTGCTTACGTTCAGAACCGTTTTCTGTCCTCCGAAAACGGGTTTTTCAAACACAAGGTTAACGTGTTTAGGGCTTCGAATAAACCGTTTTGCTGCGGCATCCAATTCGTCGTGTACGGACGCTTCCCGAAACGCGCGATTCCACAAATTTGGGCATCCAATACTGGCGCAAACGATCGCAAAATGAATACGCGGCTCCGTGAAGTCTTTACGCAAAATTTCGTGTTCAATCGCGTTCAAGCTGTAAAGCTTACCGCCTGCCGTCCAACTCTGCTGATCCCAGGGCCTCTTGATGTCGCGTATGCTTTTGAGCGGATAGTTATCCAAGATAAGCTTCAATGTGAACGCATTATAGGCATTCATCCAGTAAGCCAATTGTCCGTCGCGACTGAGCGACTTAGCATCCGTGCGCGCGAGTAGCTTCAAGTACGCATTTAGGGGCCCCACGTTCTTTGACAGTGCTTTGTAGTTCACATACCCCTCATCATCCACATGCGCTTGCAACACCCCATCCAGCAGCCCATGAAGATCCTCAGGCTCTGCGAATGTTTGGGTGCCAAGC
>JAPKCZ010000348.1 GCA_028822745.1 Kiritimatiellia bacterium
CCTTGATCTGACGCAATCTATCCATTCTCGTCACGACGTTGATGAATAGATCAGGTTAACTGCTCTTTTATAGGTTCACCGGTTTAGCCTGATCTATACATCTGATATTTGCGAAACAGAAGAAACCACGGATTACACTGATGGCTGTCGGCGAAGTCGGCCCTATCCGTGTTATCCGATTCCGGGGAGGGTGAAGGATTGTCATAATCGTTCTACGATGCTTGTCTCCTTTCGATGCCTTTACTACGTAGCACCCTACGTAGTAAAGGCAGATTATCGCGGGTGGCTGTCATCGGAGTGGTTCGGGCGCGAAAACGGGGTAGGGGAGGCTCGGAGCGCGATTTTTCGAAAAAGAATGGAGAAAGATGGCCATTAATCGGTAAATGATCGATACCGGGCTCAGTTTTCGGCCTCAAAGCCCACTTATAGATTACTCTGAAAAGGGGTCATGGTGAGCGACAAAGAGGGTGGAGGATGTCTGGTTTTTTATTTTTTAGGACCTTTATCCATAAAAGTTCCACAAAAATGCTCATCTTTTCAACTTTGCACTTGCCACCGAGGACCAAAATCTGGTTCTATTCCGCTTTTCTTTCTGCCTGAAAGGTAATGCATTGGCACGTCTTCAGGACGTACTGAGGGGCATGCCTTGAGGATGGAAGCGATGCCGATTTGGCAGAAATGCGTACTGGCATCTTAATTGTTATTTTGGAGTCTACTTCGGTGGCACAGGTCTTTCCTAAGTGTTCAAATACGGTGGCAACCGCCAGCATTATAGGGGGCTTAATTTTCCTCGGTGCGCTTGGCGGAATCGCGGATCGCTTGAATCGTTCGCCCTGGTATTCAAACGCCAATGTCGCTATCGAACAGACCGTACCTTTTAGCCACAAACACCATGTGCAAGACATTGGTTTGGACTGTCGCTACTGCCACACGTCGGTTGAAGAATCGTCGTTCGCAGGCATTCCGCCAACAAAGACCTGCATGAATTGCCATTCTGAGATCTGGAAAGATGCAGACATTCTTGAGCCCGTGCGCGAAAGCTATAAGAACAACACGCCACTTAAATGGGTTCGCGTGCATGACCTTCCTGATTACGTCTATTTTGATCACAGCGTTCACATTAATAAAGGTATCGGCTGTGTGTCCTGTCACGGGCGCGTTGATGAGATGCCCTTGATGTGGCGCGAGCACACACTTCATATGAGTTGGTGTCTCAAATGCCACCGTGATCCTGAGGAGCATGTGCGCCCTAAGGATAAGGTATTTGATATGACATGGCATCCCGATGCGGATGACCCGGATATTCGTGCACGATTAATGGAAGAATACGACATTCAAGGTCGAACGAGTTGCTCAGCATGCCATCGCTAATAAAAATAACTGATATTCTTGATGTGTCCGCCGTCCGCCGTCGCTTGAAAAGTGAAAGCGGACGCAAGATGTGGCGCAGTATGAACGAATTGGCGGATACGCCTGCGTTCAATAAGTTTCTCGACGTCGAATTTCCTGCCGCCGCTGGGGCCGAGGATGTCGACCGCCGTAATTTCATTAAGCTGATGGGGGCCTCCATGGCGCTCGCCGGCGTGACGGGTTGCACCAAGCAACCTACTGAGCACATCGTTCCTTATGTTAAGCAGCCTGAACAGCTGATCCCCGGACGCCCTCTGTTTTTCGCATCCGCGCTCTCAATGGGCGGATTCACCCGTGGCGTTCTCGTCGAAAGCCATATGGGGCGCCCGACCAAAATTGAGGGTAACCCTGAGCATCCTGCAAGTTTAGGACGTTCGGATGTTTGGATGCAGGCGCGTATTCTTGATCTTTATGATCCGGATCGATCGCAGGTGATTAGAGAAAACGCCCGCATTTCGACGTGGGATCATTTCCTCGTTAGCCTAAAAGATACGCTGGCCGCTCTCCCTGAAGGTGGCGATGGGCTGCGTCTTTTGACCGGCGAAATTTCCTCGCCCACACTAGCGGCACGTATTGCAGCACTGCTTGAGCTTTATCCGAAAGCCAAATGGCACACGCATGAGCCGGTTTCCCACGACGCCGTGTATCAGGGTACTGAGCTGGCGTTCGGCGAGAAGCTCGACGTGAGCTACGACCTGAAGAATGCCGATGTCATCGTCAGTCTTGACAGCGATTTTCTTTATAGTGGTCCTGCAGCCTTGCGCATGGCGCGCGATTTTGCCGAAGGACGTGACGTGAGTGATGCTCATCACGCGAAAATGAATCGCCTCTACGCTCTGGAGTGCACGCCTTCGGTCACCGGATCCAGCGCCGATCACCGTTTGGCGCTCAGCCCGGGCGAACTCGCCGCCTTTGCACAAGACCTCGCTTCACACGTCGGCGTTAAACTGCCGCACGCCGCCCATGGCGCCCACGAAAAATGGGTTTCTGCCATTGCGGATGACTTGAAGAAGCATAAGGGCCGCTGTGTGGTCATCGCTGGCGATCAGCAGCCCGCCGAAATTCACGCTTTGGCGCACGCCATCAACAGCGCTCTGGATGCGACGTCCAAAACGGTTCACTATACAGCACCGGTCCTTGCCCACGCTGCGGATGGCGCGGATTCTCTTGCCTCGTTGGTGGCCGATATTGATGCCGATCAAGTGAAAGCTTTATTCGTTGTCGAATCAAACCCGGTTTACACGGCACCTGCTGAACTCAATTTTGTTGATGCGTATAAGAAGGTGCCCTTCCGCATGCACCATGGCTTGCATGAAGATGAGACCGGCGTGTTGTCGCATTGGCACATTCATGCCGCCCATTCGCTTGAATCATGGGGCGATGGACGCGCCTTCGACGGTACGGCTTCTGTGACCCAGCCGTTGATTGAGCCCCTTTACGACGGCAAAAACGCCATTGAAATTTTAGACGCACTCGTTGGCAAACCTGGTATCCCAACGTATGAGGCTGTGAAGTCGCATTGGGAAGGGGAGCTCGGAACCGCTAGCTTCCTCGCATCTTGGAAAACCGCGATTCATGACGGCGTCATCAAGGGGACCCAATTTGAAAGCGTCAATGCGAAGAGCAACCTCGACGGCGACGCCGTTGCCGGTGCGATTGCCGCTCTACAGCATGAAGGCGATACGCTCGTGCTTCGTCCTGACCCTTGTGTTTGGGACGGTACTTTCTCAAACAGTGGCTGGTTGCAGGAATTGCCTAAACCGTTGAGCAAACTCACGTGGGACAACGCGGCACTCGTCAGCCCAGCCTACGCAAAAGAGCACGGTTTGGAAGATGGCAACATGGTGACCGTGGCCGTCGACGAACAGTCGGTGATCGCCCCTGTGTGGATTGTTCCCGGACATCCGCGCCATACCGTAACCCTCCATCTCGGATACGGCCGTGAAGCTGCAGGTCGTGTTGGTTCTGGCGTTGGTGTCAGCGCCTATGCCTTACAGACCAACGCTGATCGCTGGAGCCGTGCCGGTGTGACACTGACGCCCACGGGTCAAAGCATTACGATGGCGGGCACGCAGGACCACCACAGCATGGAAGGACGCAACTCCGTCC
>JAPKCZ010000349.1 GCA_028822745.1 Kiritimatiellia bacterium
GCTTTTCTAGTCGATGCGGCCTACGGGCTCGTTGTTTTCTGGACGAACCCGAAACGCGCCATCAATCAATATTACGCGCTTCTCACGATCTTTTTCGGCGCGTGGTTGTTTTCGCAATGGAACCTTCTTCACGTTTCAAGCTCGCAACAGGCGGATTTCTGGATACGCCCGGTGCTTGCAACGACGCTTTTCATTCCTGTCGCGTTTAACGCAATTCGATTGTCAATGAAGTACAGGGAATATGAGTGGGGTCGCATCTTCAAGCGAAGCACTCCTTTGCTGTGTATCGCCATATTGGCTTGTGTGTGGTGTTTTTTGCCGAACTCAATTATTGCTGTCAATCTGCCTGAAAATGATGTTCCAGGTGGCGTTCCAGAGCCCGAATTCGGGCCCGGCTATTTTTTCTTCGAGCTGTATCACATCCTTTTCCTGGTTTATCTGGTTCATGCCTTCGTTCGGGATACCCGAAACGCGCGGGGCATCTGGCGTACAGAACTACAATATTTGATGTTTGGTTGCGGCGTGTGCCTTGCGGTTGCGGTTTTATTGGGAATGATCATTCCTGAGATCATTGGCGATTCGCGCACCGCACCGCTTGCGCCGGTCGCTGTTATCCTGATGAATATAATCATCGCCTACGGCATCGCGACGCAACGTATTATGGGTGTGGCTACGGTTTTACGGCGCGCGACCGCCTACGGTTTGCTAACGGCATATTTGGTGTTGGTCTATCAGTCTACGGCTTGGATTGTTTCAGAATTGGTGTCCATTTGGACAATTCCCATCGCCTCACTGCCTGAATTACTGGCAGCACTGGTCGTGGCGTTCTCACTGGCGCCGGTGCACGGACGCCTTCAGAAATTTGCAGATGTTCTGTTTGTCCGAGCCCGCACGATCGACTTGGGGCTCATCGTTCAGCAAGCCTCGGCGGTGACACAGTCCATTTCTACGCTCGACGATCTCTTGCACGATTTCACACGGATTGTTCTTTCCTCACTGGGCACAAACCATGTGCGAATCTTACTCCTTCAAGAGGGTCGTTTTGTGCAAGCCATTCCCGAACAGGAGGGCGATGATGTTTTGACCCTTGACGCCAATGATCCACTTGTACGTGTGCTTGCCCTACATTCTGAACCACTCGTGATGGAAACCCTGCGTCGCCGTCGCCTTTCGCCGTTGCTTGAGGCCGCGGTGCAACGCATGCACTCACTCAATGAAGTCGTTGCTATTGGCATTCGAGCGCAAAATAAACTTAGTGGGATCATGCTGCTAGGCGAGCGCCTTTCGGGCCGAATCTATACGGCGCAGGAGGAGGATGCACTTAGTCTTTTATCTGCCGAACTTGGCGTTGCTTTGGACAACGCCAAGCTCTTCACCGAAGCAAGTAACAGTCGTCTCTACAATGACATTTTACTCGAAAACCTCGGCAATGGCATGATTGCCACGAATATGGATTTGGGCATAACGGCTTGCAACCGCGAAGCACACGTCATCCTGCGTTTACCCGATGAATTCGTTGCTGGCGCCTCGCTTGATCAGATTCCTCCTGAACTTGCGGAAATTATTCGAAACACACTCCGTGAAAGGAAGCTGCGTGAGGAACTCGACGTGCCCGTAAGAATGGGTGAAAAAGAAATTATCCATCTGCGAGTAACGTCGTCTGTGTTTAAGAGTCATACCGGGGATGTGCTTGGGGCCATGGTTGTTTTTCAGGATGTCACCACAATGAAGCATCTACAGGTGCAGAACAGACGCTCTGATCGTCTGGCCAGTATGGGCACCCTTTCGGCGGGTATGGCACACGAGATTAAGAACCCATTGGTCACGATCAAGACGTTCACGCAGTTGCTTCCAGAACGCTATGAAGACGAGGAGTTCCGCTATACATTTCAGGATCTTGTCGGAAAGGAAGTTAAGCGCATTGATCGAATTGTGAATCAACTTCTGACCTTTTCGCGGCCTTCGAAACCACGTTTCGAGCCTATTGACATGACGCGTGTGATTGCCGATTCCTTAAGCCTGGTAGGGCAGGAAATGCGACGTAATAACGTCGAGGTCTCGACCTCCTTTCAGGACGAATCGTGCGATGTGTTGGGGGATGCTGATTTGTTGTCCCAGGCCTTTGTGAACTTTTTTCTGAATGCCCAGGAATCCATGCAGGAGGGCGGAACACTGTCTGTGCAAACCCTTGAGGTGGATGGCGCCCATGCGGCTGTTCAAAGCAATGGAAACAGCGCACTGCCATCATGGAACGCATCCTCTTCGCTGCTCATGTTGATCAAAATTGCAGACACAGGGTGTGGCATTGAAGAGGATGATCTATTGCGGGTTTTTGACCCGTTCTTTACAACAAAAAAAAGTGGTACGGGGCTTGGCCTGTCGGTAGCACATGGAATCATAACGGAACAAGGCGGCATGATTGATGTCGTCAGTGAGCCTGGCCGAGGAACTGAATTTCTGATTCATTTTCCCGTACCAAAGGAAGGGGTGACAAATGAATGATCAGATTTATTGCATTCTATACACCACGGATAAGGATCTGCAGCAGCGCGTTTCTGTGTATATACCGTCTAATGTTTCGCTGAACCTTGTTTCAACATCGGGTCAGTTCCTTCGCGCCCTTGAGCAGCACGGCCCCGCCATAGTGCTGTTGGATGTTCGAGGTTCTGAGACGATTGAACTGCTGCGTGAGGTTGGTAAGCGTTGGCAGGATAATGTTGTTATTGCACTCGGTGTCCCCCGGTCGGATCCTCTTTTGGAGGCGCTCGACGTGGGCGTGTATGCCGCGCAGGATTTGGATTTCGATGGTGCCACCTTTGAAACCCTGATGCGTCAGGCCTCCAACTATTTGGGCTTGAATGATCAGGTGCAGATGTTGCGCGACCAACTCGACAGGAGTCAGAAGCCGGACACGTCCAGTGCCGTGTCCAGGTCTGCCGCGAGTGAAACGGGGCAGTATTTGCGCCAATTTTTCCGTCCACTTCGTCATTTTGACAATGTCACTGGTTTGCTCCAGGAGATCGTCGATGGCATTGCCAATGAAGCGGGCGTATTACGTGTCGGAATTTTTGCGGGTTCTGGAACCTCTGCCACCTATGGTCTAATGGCTGCCGTTGGTTGTCTCGACGAGACACGTGAGCTTCGCATTCATCGTGATGATGCGCTGGTGCGTTGGTTGGAGGTCAACGCACAGATGGTCACGCGTGGTATCGTCAGCCAGTTGCACGACCTTCGCGAACGGCGTCTGTTGCAGCGTGCGCTGGACCTGATGGGGGCGGAGTTGATTGTTCCGCTCCAAGGTCGAACGGACATGTTGGGTTGGATGTTCCTTGGAAAGCGCATCACAGGTATGCCATTCGATGAGGACTCGATAAAGAACCTTGTCGTTTTCGCGGAACACGCTGCGATCGCGCTCGAGAACGCCATGCTTTATCAGGAGATAACACTTCAGAAGACGGTTGCGGAAACACTGCTGCACTCACTTCCGATCGGCAGCATTGCA
>JAPKCZ010000350.1 GCA_028822745.1 Kiritimatiellia bacterium
GGCTCCTGGCATGTGTTTCACCATTGAACCGATGATCGTCACCCACGAGTTTGGCCTCAGGCTGGAGGACTGTGTTTATATGACCACCGATGGTCCACGTTGGTTTACAGATCCCAGCCCGTCCATTGAACAAGCCTTTGTCTCGTAACCGTCAATTTTTACAGAACGCTAAAAACGAATAGGAGAAGAATGTGATGAAGGGTCCCAAAGTTGTATTGATCGGTGCAGGTAGCGCCTTTTTCGGGCGGCAGACCATCTGGTCGATGGTGAAGAAACCGGCGCTGACAAACGGTACGCTCGCGTTGGTGGATTGTGACAAAAAGAAGCTTGGGTGGATGCAGGCAATCGCGGAGAAGGCGATCGAGGCCACCGGGGTTCCGCTCAAACTCGAGGTGACGACAAACCGGAAGACCGTCTTGAAGAAGGCGGACTTCGTTATTCTCGCTTTCGCCAATGAGGGGGTCAAGCTTCGCGGGGTGGATGCGGACATCTCCACCAAGCACGGCATGACCATGTGCAGCGCCGATACGGTGGGCCCGGGTGGCATCATGCGAACACTCCGAGAGGTTCCTCGCCAGAACGAGGTTCTTGACGATGTGAAGAAGCTCTGCCCGAATGCCTGGGTGATCAACTGGGTCAATCCCACCGCGGCCATGGGCATTGCCATGATGCGCAACTATCCCGAACTCAACACGCTTGCCCTCTGCGATGGTCCTCATAATCCGCGCTTTGACAAACAGATCTGTGTCGATGCGGGTCTGGCCAAGAGCATGGACAAGGTTACCGATGCCATGCTCAGTCGCCTCAAGATCCGTTCCGCCGGGGTCAATCACTTCAACTGGATTACCGAGTTGACGTACAACGGCAAGGACATGATCCCGAAGATCGTGGATGGCCTCAAAAGAGCCTCTCAAGGCGAACACATTGCAGCCTCCGAGAAAGGCAAAATCCGTCTTACCAACCACATCGCCTATCAGCTGGCGAACGCCATGGGGTACATCCCCAAGTGCATCTGGCATACCCAGGAGTACCTGCCTTACTTCCAAGGGCATGACATAAGCAAGAAAGACGTCCTCACGATCAAGAAGTGGGATATCAAGGTGCGGCGCAAGTGGATGAACGATTGCTGGACGGACATGCGCGAGATTGCTTCAGGGAAGCGGCTCGAGGCATTCCTCGCGGACACCACAGCGGACCACGCGAGCGATATTATCGAAACGATGTGGACCGGGAATGGCAAACAGTACTACATCAACACCAGGAACGACGGTGCCGTGACCAACATGACCGACGACGCCTACCTTGAACTGCTCAGTACGGTCGACATGAATGGCGTGCGCGCGCTCCCGTACGGCGAGATTCCTCGTCCGCTCTGGGGCTTCATGCACCGGGTACTGGACGAGCACGAGCTCGCGGTGGAAGCGGCCGTCACCTGTGACCGCAAGACATTGCTCAAGGCGTTCCTTGCCTCCATGGTGACCGTATCCATCCCCGACGCCAAGGCATGTATGGAGGAGCTGTTGAAGAAGGAGAAGGACTATCTGCCGAAGAAGTGGCAGAAATGAGACATGGACCGCGGGAGAATGGCGACCGTGCGATGACGCTAGCCCTGCTTCTTTTATGCGTGTTGGTGCAGCAAGGCGCGGCGGACGAAACGTACGACTACTTTCGCAATATCCGCTATCCAGCCACATTGCGGGACGATGTGAGCCGCGACACGATCAAGCAGGAAGGCGGACCGCACGCCACCGGCGATTACCACAAACGTGTCGTCCAGTGGTGGCCGAAGCGGAACGCGGACATTGTCGATATCCCCAAGGGCGTGCCGCTACGCACCTGGACCATTCGCACGAAGGATACTTACCCGCTGGTCGAGATGGGCTGGGCAGGCAAGTGGTGGGATCCGACGTTGCGCGGCAAGAAGGCGTTCAAGGCGCACCTGATCGGCTTTCGCGGCATAGGCAGTCGCGAAGGCGGTCTTGATAGTGGTGCACTCACCAAGGCATGGCGAACGGAAGGCGTCGATTGGTGTCCGGCCGTGATTCTGCGTTTGCCCGACGGCCGCAAGCGCTGCTTTGTCCGTGGCTGTTTTTCCGATGAAGATCAACGCTACATCATCGACCTCTACGAGAAGGAGATGAAGCGTATCACCAAGACGATCGAGGACATCGGCCGGACAACCTGGGACGGTGCGAAGAAATATTTGGCAATGGAGTGGTATAAGCCGGGCACGATGCTCGTCGAGAGCAAGCACTTTACCTTTACCTCCAATGCCACCAGCGCCCCCGGGGCGCCAAGTCCATGGGCCAACCCCTGGGACAAGAAAGCGTCGGAGCGCTATCGCCGCGCGACGTTTCGCTGCTTCGAAGATTTCTGGGCCTACAACGAATATGCCGGACACCTCATGCCGCACTGGGAACGTTCTGGCGGAGCGGTCAAGTACTACGTCCACGTCGGGGGTGGGAGCAGAGACGGTATACACGCAGAGGGCGGCGGTTTTGGCGGCGGGTACGGCGGCTGTGCAATTTTGCACTGCTATTGGGTGGCGTTCTTCCACGAATGGGGTCACGGTGCGCGCTGCGGCGGGTGGGCCCTCGGCAACGGCGAAACGATGGCCGATTCGGGCCAGACGCTGGGCGATCCTGAAGTCACGCACAAGACCATTGTGCAGGTCTGGCGGCCGTACAAGAACATCTTCCATGGGCCCAACTCCTATTCGGCCGGGATGGCATATGCCTTGCTCGGCGATGACCCGGACTGGGGCTCAGCCATGCTCGCGTCGGTCTCAAGCCTCGCGGCGCCAATAGAAAGTTCGCCTGTCCACACGATGGCCCGCCTGGGCGAGGAGCGCGGTTTGTGGAAGAATGGCATTCGCGGCGTTGGTGATCTGTTCGGCCAGATCGGGGCCCGCTTTGCCGAGTTCGATTGCGAAATGCAGGCCGGTTTCCGCAAGCTCTATCCGGCGCCACTGCGCCAGTTCCTCTATCCGCTGGACAGGAAGCAAGGCCTGTACCGATGCAACATGGCCGAGGCCCCGGAACCCTTCGGCGCTAACCACATTCTCCTGATCGCTGAGCCCGATGCCAAGGAAATCAGCGTGGACTTCCGAGGCCATTTCGATCCCGACACCTACAGTGACTGGCGCGCCTGCATCGTTGCCGTGGACGAGATGGAGCGCTGCCGCTACAGCCCGCTCTTTAACAAGGGCATCATGACCATGCCGCGCAAACCCGGCGACCTGCGCTACTGGCTCACCGTCGTGGCAACGCCCTACGCCCTGACCCCGATCGGAAATCCGAAAGTCGACAGGGCGACGGCCAACCTTTTGCAAGGTGATTTCGCCTATCACTACCCGTACGACGTCAAGCTCACCGGCTGCCGGCCCGGCGGCCAGAACGTACCCATAGGCGTCAATGGCAACTGGGGTCTGGAGGGTCCCGAATACATGACCGACAAAGCGATCAACGGCGGCCAGGGCGGCCGATGCTATGACTGGCC
>JAPKCZ010000351.1 GCA_028822745.1 Kiritimatiellia bacterium
GGGGGCCAATGTCGGTCGCGCCGTTGCTTGTCATCATCCGCGTCATTGTGTCGGGGCGACCCAGGCGGAGGTTCTCTCATGACGTCGGAAGGGGATGGCAACAATCTCATTGATGTGCGTGATCTTGAAGTTCGCTTCGGGGGGCGTCGCGGCGAAGCGCCGGTTCGCGCGGTGAACGGGGTCAGTTTCGCGCTGCCTGCGGGTGAATGTGTTGGTTTGGTTGGAGAGAGTGGTTGCGGAAAATCCACGCTGGCAAATGCGCTGATGGGGCTTGTTCCCTATCAGGCGGGCGAGATTCGGGTTGAGGGGCAGGATTTGTCGTCACGGCTCAGCGATGGTCGTGGCGCCTATGCACGCTTCGTCCAGATGGTGTTTCAGGATCCTTTGGGGGCCTTGAACCCACGCATGCGCATTGGGCCAGCCATTGCAGAAGTCTTGCGTGTTCATCGATTGGCGAAAAACGATGCAGAAGCCGCTGCAATGGTGCCGCGCTTGTTGGATCGTGTCGGACTGGCCTCCCGTTTGGCGTCCCGCTATCCGCACGAGATCAGTGGCGGACAGCGCCAGCGTGTTTGCATCGCACGCGCTTTGGCGGTCGAGCCGTCCGTTCTTATTGCCGATGAACCGGTGTCTGCACTCGACGTTTCCGTTCAGGTGCAAATCCTTAATTTGCTTAAAGAGCTGCAGCAGGACCTTGGTTTGACGATCTTGTTTATTTCCCATGATCTCGCAACGGTTCAGTATATGTGTGAGTCCGTTCTGGTCATGTATTTGGGGCACGTTGTGGAACGCGGGCCCGTGTCGGCGTTGTTTGGCGCGCCCGCGCATCCGTATACGGAGTCGTTACTGTCGGCGGTGCCGGATGTGACGCGGGTTGGTGCATCGTCGGGTGGGCGCGCGTCGCGTATCGTTTTGAAAGGCGAGCCGCCATCCCCGCGCGAGCATCCACCGGGATGCACGTTTCATCCACGCTGTCCACGCGCACAGCCGCAATGCGCTCGTGATGTCCCTGTCGAGATGGTGCTGGCCGATAGCCATTGCAGTCAATGCCACTTTGCTGAGCAAGCGGCCGCGTGGGCGGCGAGCCGTTAGGCTTTTGGCGTGACCGGGTTTGATTCCGTTGGGGGGACGCGCCAGCGTCGGTGGGCCCACAAGTATTGCTCGGGGGTTTCCTTGATGACTTTTTCCATGCAGGCGGTAAGCGTTTCCAGAATGAAGCGCTGGTCCGCATCGTGATCGTCGGTAGCTTCGCGTCGAATGACATTGCTGCATTGGAAGCGGTAGCGCATCGGGCCAAGCCGAACGCAATAGGCGAAGCAGACCGGGGCGCCCGTCATCAAATGAAGCCGTGCAGGTGATTTATGCGTGGCGGCCGGTCGTCCGAGAAAGTTCAGAACCATGCCGCCCGAACGCGGATGTTGGTCGCTAAGTATGCCCAGAATGTGGCCGTCTTCAAGGGGTTTGAACAAACGTGTACCAAAGGGGCCGTATTTGGGCATGATACGAAAGCGGTGGGACTTTTTGCGGTTCTGAATGAGTTCGTCAGCGTAGGGGTTGGCCATGTTTCGGGCGATGGCGACCACCGGTTTGAAGAAGGATAAGCATTGTGCGGCAACCTCCCAGCTCCCGAAATGGGCCGTGACCACGATGATGCCTTGTTTGGGGTCGTTTAGCAGCGCCATTGTATCATCAGGAATGACGACATCGACGGAATCGCGCCAGTTATTTTCAAGAATCTGGTCTTCGGCTTTCAGGGCTTCGATAAGCATGGCGCCGAAATGGCGAAAAGAAGCCCTAGCGATGCGCTGCGCTGCTTCGGGTGTGTCGGCGATGCCGGTGGCCAGAATGTTGTCGATGGCCACGCGTCGTTTTTTTCCCATGACGCGATAGCAGATGGACCCGAGTGTTTCCACGAAATGGACGGTCGGTCGTGTGGGCGAGACTCGGATAAGCCATAGCGTGCTTCGAATAGCGGCGTATTCGACGAAATAGAGGATGCGCTTACTGAGTTTCACGATTTGGCCTGTCGATTGGTGTGGGAGAAGCCTAGATCACGAATCCAAAATGCGGTTGCCTTCGTCGAGGAAGATGCCCTGCAGGTTCATGCGCAGCGATTCCGGATTCGTCGCGTGCGCCATGCCGACGGCTTCGGTGATCAGGCCCTTCTTGATAAGGTCATAAATGGACTGATTGAAGGTCTGCATACCATCGTCGCCGCCGGTCTCGATGGCTTTGCTTAACACGTCGAGCTTGCCGTTCTGAAGAAGCTTCCGAACCGTTGATGTGTTGAAGAGCACCTCGACGGCGGGAATGGGGGAGCCATGCACATCTTCCATCAGGCGCTGACAGACAATGGCAAACAGGTTGCCCGCCAAGGCTAGGCGAATTTGGTCTTGTTCGTCGCCGGGGAACATATCCAGAATACGTGGAATGGCGAGGTCGGCTGTGCCTGCGTGGACGGTGGACATCACCGTGTGACCGGTTTCTGCCGCTAGCAGGGCTGTTCGAATGCTGGTTCTGTCACGCATTTCGCCGATCAGGATGACGTCAGGGTCCTGTCGCAGCACATGTTTGAGGGAGTTTTGAAAGCTGAGCGTGTCCAATCCAATTTCGCGCTGCGTGATCACGGACTGGTCGTCGTCGAAAACGTATTCAATGGGGTCTTCGACGGTGATGATCCGACGACGCTGGGTGCGGTTGATCTCGCCAATGATGGCGGCCAGTGTGGTGGATTTTCCGGAACAGGTTGTGCCGCTCAACAAAATGATGCCGCGTTTCAGCTCGGCCAGCGATTTAATCTGCGTTGGAATGCGTAGTTCTTCGATCGTCGGAATAGCGGCCTTCACGTAGCGCATGGCGATGGACGGGAAGCCTTGCGACATAAAGCAGTTGACGCGAAAGCGGCCAGCCCCTTCCTCGTAGTGCGAGAAGTCGACCTCCCGCTCTGTTGCAAAGCGTTCGCGCAGCTGTGGCGGAATGATGTCGTCGACGATTTCTTGAATGGCTTCGCCGGGAAGAATCTCGAACCCGCTTTCGGACAGGTTGCCGCTGACGCGAAGAAAGGGGACCTGGCTCGGTTTGATGTGCACGTCGGAAGCGTTCAACTCGATAGCGTGGACGAGGAGTTCTTTGATGACTGACATTTGCGCGGCCTCTTTTCGTTTGTGTGGCGCCTGCCGAACGTGATCAGCGCATGCGTACGAGCATGACGCTGCCGGATATGAAGAAGACTATATTCGAAAACCACGCACCAAGCCAAGGATCGATGATCTGTTTCCGTCCCAAAAATCCACCGATGCTGCCAAGTGCATAAAATGCGAAAAAGAATGCCATGGCCAGTAGGATGCCGATCAAGACGCCCTGTCGCGCGCTGCGTGTGCCAGCCGGAATGCCAAAAAGCGTGACGATGAAGCAAGCCCAGGGCATGGCCAGCCGCTGATGAATGTCGAAAGACTTGTCGGCGCGGCGTTTGGAGTCAAGGTTAGGGTGATTACGC
>JAPKCZ010000352.1 GCA_028822745.1 Kiritimatiellia bacterium
TAAACTCTGGTGTTCATGGTGTTGTGACTACTGGCGATGGGTTAGTGAATAGTTCAGCTTAGGAATGGGCATGACGGATTCCGATTTAATTTTTTTAGTCTCTCAACCGCGGGCAGGTTCAACACGCCTGCAGCGTATGTTGGGTCGACACAGCGCTATTCATACGGCGACCGAGCCCTGGGTGATGCTGCATCCCGTGTCCGGCATGGACATGCGCAATGCGAATGATGACTTCGCTGCGGGTGGGTGGTCTGGGCTGGCTCGCGATGCGTTTCTTCAAACGATTACCAATAAATCCGTGTTGGATGAGGCTATTGCCCAACAGGGCCTGCATGTCTATTCGGCCGCCCTTGAAGGAACGGGAAAGACGATGTTTCTCGATAAAACGCCTCGGTACTACAGCATACTGCCGCAGTTGGGGCGTCTCTTTCCAAACGCCCGCTTTGTCATATTGTATCGCAACCCCTTGTCTGTATTCGCGTCCATCATTCGCACCTGGGTGCAAGATGACTGGGGACGGCTTCCGAGCTATCGGTTCGACCTGCTTGACGGGCCGCGTGATTTGGTGGCGGGCGCACAGCACTTGGGGAACCGAGCAAAGGTTGTACGCTATGAAGACCTTGCCGCGAATGCTGACCCAAGCCTGTCGGACGTGTGCGCTTTTCTGAATATCGCTTGTGAGCCAGGCATGGCGCACAAGGGCGAAGGGACGGAGTTCCCGTTCGGAGATCCGGGGACCGGCAGTCTGGAACCCACGGCCGATCAATCGTTACGATGGCTTGATGACATCAAGCATCCGCAGGTGTGGCGTCTTTTGTCGGACTATCAAAGCACGTTGGACGTGAAAGATTTGGAGGTAATGGGTTATGATGCCATCGAGCTCCGTCGCACACTCGATCAACACAAGCCCGCGTACGGGGCGAGTGCCATGACGCATTCACTACAAAGCCTGCTGGCTCCCAACGCCATTGCGAAAAATGAGATGGATTCATGAATAACGAGTTTGTTGGCCGTGAAGCGTGCCCCGGTTGCGATGCGACAACCACACGCGAAATTTATCGGACGCCCTACGGTGACGCCCCCGTTAAGCCATACTTGGACGCATTCTACAAAGGCGTGGGTAAGATCGATCATGCGCGGCTTGCGGGAAGTGACTTCGCACTCAGTGCGTGTGACGACTGTAGCTTGGTCTTTCAGAACGAGATCCCAAGCGGTGCATTGCTTGAGGCGCTCTACGAGCAAATGATTAACCCGGGGCAGGCCTTTGACGCCTACGAAAATTCTTACGATGTACGCTTCTATGTTCAGTTGGAGCGCCATGTTGAGAAAACGGTACGGTTTCTCAACAAGAACCCCGGTGAATTGAAGCTGTTCGACTTCGGGATGGGCTGGGGCAACTGGTGTATGTTTGTTCAGGCGTTTGGCTGTGAGACGTACGGGTGTGAGATTTCCGAAACACGCGCTAAACATGCCGCTTCGCGTGGCATCAACGTCGTTGCCTATGATGATATTGCGTCGCATCAGTTTGACATGATCAATGCCGAGCAGGTTTTTGAACACCTTGCGAGGCCGCTCGAGACACTTCGCTATCTGGTCAGCGCGCTCAAGCCCGGTGGGCTGATTTGGATCGGCGTCCCCAATGGCGGCGATATCCGCTCCAGGCTGGAACGCGACAATTGGACAACGGACAAGTCCTCCGCGGAGTCACTCAACGCCGTGGCGCCGCTTGAGCATCTGAACTGTTTCAGCGCAAAAGCACTCGTTCGAATGGCGGAGTGCGCGGGCTGTGAGTTGCTTGAAATTCCGCACCGTCGTCTGCAGTCGTCGCGTTGGGCCATGTGGCGTCATCGCGTCGAAACGAAAATGAAGCAATTGCGAGGCCCTGCGCCCAGTGGGGACAAATACGAAGGTATGACACCGGATCTGTTTTTTAGGAAAAAAGCATGAGCCTGACGACGCCGGTTGCTTTTATTATTTTTCGACGTCCGGATCTCACGCAGCGTGTATTTGCGGAGATCGCAAGGGCGAAGCCCGCTCAGTTGTTTGTGATTGCCGACGGGCCTCGCACCGGTGAAGAGCGCGAGTCGTGTGAGGCCGCACGCGCCATTGTTGCCAACGTCGATTGGCCTTGCGATGTTCGTTACAAGTATTCGGATGAAAACCTTGGCTGCAAGCGTTGTGTTTCGAGTGGTATCGACTGGGTGTTCGAGCATGTTGAACAGGCGATTATTCTCGAAGACGATTGTTTGCCGCATCCCGATTTTTTCAAGTTCTGCGAAACCATGCTGTCCCACTACCGTGATGACGTTCGCGTTGGGCATATCGCCGGGACCGATTACAACCGTGGCGCACCGCGCGGTGAGGCGAGCTACTATTTTTCGCGTTACACATCCATTTGGGGCTGGGCCACCTGGCGGCGTGCGTGGAAAAACTATGATGTCGACATGTCAGAATGGCCGCGCGTGAAAGAAGAGAAGCGTCATTTTCAGTTTTTCGGGACACAAGCGGAAGCGGAGCATTTCGACGCTGTGTGGGATGATATTCATGCTGGGGTCCTTGATACATGGGACGGTCAATGGTTGTTTGCCAATCTGTTGGCGGGCCAAATTTCGATTTCGCCGAACGGAAACCTCATTAGCAACCTCGGCTGCCGCCAAGATGCGACCCATACCGTTGTGGAGGAACACCCCTTTGCCGAGTTGCCTATTGGGGCCTGTCATTGGCCCTTGCGTCACCCTGCGTATTTCAGCCCAGATGATGAGGCTGATTTTGTTCGCGCGAAGGCGGAGTTTCTGCGCAAGCCGCCCGCCCACAAGCGAATCGCACAAAAGCTGAGCAATAAACATTTCTATGGACAGATCCTGCGTGCATTGCCGGTGCTTGGGCCAAAGTGGGCGAAGCGGCATGGGTAGAATTGGACAGCTCGCCGACGTCGCTGAGGTTACGGTGAAGGGTTGCACGTGAACGTTGCGTCTGTGCTTATTGTACGACCTGATAATATCGGGGATTGCATCATCTTTTCGGGTGCCTTGGCAGCAATTCGAAAGCAGTGGCCCGATGCGTGTATCGAATTGATGGTGCAGACGCACGTTATGGATCTCTTTGTGCACTGTCCCTATGTCGATCGTGTGTCCAGTATGGACCGAATGTTCCCGTGGGAACGACTTCGGCAGCACGTCAAAAAGGGGACATGGGCCTTGGAGCGCATTCTGTTGCATCCGTCGGTTCGGCGGTTTTGGTATCCGCGGGCTGATGTTGTCGTGTGTCCGCTCAGTGCGCCGACGGAATCGTTACTGGCTGCCGTTCGACATATGGCCTCGCCTGTGAAAATGGGGTACATCGGGGAACAATTGCGGATTCAGGAATTGGACGATCCTGTGAACACGCCTGAGCAGGTTTTTACGCATGCGTTCGAGAACACCGCGGATAATCGATGGTTGCACGAATCGTTGCGTGCGCAGGCATTCTTGCGTCAGATGAACATCGCC
>JAPKCZ010000353.1 GCA_028822745.1 Kiritimatiellia bacterium
CCTCACCCAGCACTATGGCCGCCCTGGGTACCGCAACCGGACTGAACGGTGCGCTGTTGGGCGACTTGGGCCTGGCTGACATCGTGGTGGACGGCTTGCGCGGTCTAGATGACTCCAGCAAGGTCAATCTGTACGGCGGCACCGGGCCAGTGCGGCCGGCGGAGACGGCAACGGTTCAGTTCGACCTCGATCATGTGTCGTTGACGCAAGGCCAAGATCGCAATCCGAAGATCTCTAGCGGCAGTCTGGACGGCACAGTCACCTTCACGCCGCCGGCGGCGGGCACCTATGCACCGGAGACGGCAACTTTGGTAGGGGTGCTGAAGCTGAAAGACGCCATCAATGCCCAAGTCATCTCCTACCTGGTCAACGTTCCTGGCACGGTGATACCGGAGCCCCCAGATCGTGATGCTATCCGCCCAGATGCTAGCAAGCGTGTGCGGGTTTCATTCCAGGGCGCCCTCTCTGCCGACACTGTTACCAACATTTCACATACCCCGGGCACCGCCCCAGCTTTAGTCTTGGTGGGCACCTCCGACACGGGCAAGCTTAGTGGCCTCACTCTGAAGGGGCAGATTACTGCTTCCCCAACACCAACGAACCTGACGTCGTACTCTTTCGACGCGTCCGTTCCGAGTAACGCGAACGGCCTGCCGGCCATCCTGTTCCAGCGGTCATACAGCCTGCAGGGCTTTAACGTCCCCTCTTACCTGACCAACGCCCTTGTAGCTGCCCCTGCCGCAACGGCGGCGCCAAGCCCAGGTGGAGGCAGCAAAGCTGGAAGTGCCGGAGGTGCTTCCTCCAACGGCAGCAGCTCTTTCGGATCGACCGTAAACTTCTCCTTGGCCTACGGCCTCAACGGTGGAGCCAATTGGACGCTCACCCATTTCAAGGGCCCCAGCCCCAGCAGCCCTTTGTTCACGGGTAGCCGCACCGAAACCAACACGCTGAATATCACGTTCGTGCCGGCCTGCAGGAAGACGAATCCGAAGGAAGATATCGATTTGATCGCACCTAAGCTCAGCGACTTCTGGAGCATCCTCAGCCCCTGCGATGCAGACAACGTCAACGTGGGAAATGCCGCGGCCGCGGCGAATCAACTCAATCTGTTGCTGCGGCTTCACTAGCCCAGGCGCACGCGGTAGTGCAATAGCCCGGTGGCGCCCCACTAGAGCGCTCTGGGATGACGGCAGCTTTGTGGCAGTTGGAAACATGCACGCCGTGCGTCGCCGACAACCCCTGCAAAGTTGCTGGAGCGGACCTTCCTGGCCCAGCAGCGCTCGTGGGCCAAAGCCCGGCTCGTCCGTAGCCGTTCTCTCTAGGTGCGCGTCGAAGTTCGAGGGGCAGAAGGAGCAAGGTCGATTTTGAGGAGTTGCTAAGGCATTCAATTCAATAAGCAAATCGTTTACTCTCTTGGCAGGGACGCCTTTGCCAAATTGCTTGGCTAAGGCAGGCGAAAAAGGGGGAATGATGAACAACGTCGAGACAATCGAGGGCTCATCCGTTCCCGGGGAGCTAAATTTGTTCGTCGTTGGAACCTGCGACAAGCGAATTACGTTCTACTCACAGCAAGTGCGGGCCATAAACTTAGTGCACGCACTCGTAGATACGGGAAGACAGAAGCGGCACGCTAAATGCGCCGTTGTAGGTGGAGGGGCTTGCGGGATTGCCGCAGCCACCGCGCTCGCTCTGCTTGTACCAGATGCCACTGTTCATATCTTCGAGCGAGGTCAGCAAATGCTGAACACACAGCTCGGATGTACTCGTCGAAACTTGCACCCACATCTCTACGAATGGCCATCCGCTGATTCGCAAAATCAGGATGCTGGTCTCCCTATTCTCAACTGGCGGGCGGACAGCGCAGACCGTGTTGCGAAAGCCGTTCTTCAAAGCTTTGCCACCGTTCGGCAAGCTTTTCCTCGGATTATTGAACGACCGCTGCTCCAAGTATTTAACGTAGCCAGAAATGGTTCAGAACTTGACGTGACGTTTAAGCCTCGCCACGAAGATGCGGACCAGCATGAAAGCTATGGATTCGTTTTCCTTACGGCCGGATTGCCGGCATACTGTGGCCCGGCAATCGTCCCGGCTTCATGATCTGGAGGAGGGCTGTCATTTGATGCGGCAGTCAGGCGAAGAAATCGACAAAGCGTTGCAGGGTCTGCATCCAATGCTCGCTTCCAGCGATGCCATGTCGGCTCCATCAGCGCACGCACATCCGCGTGAATGCGCCATCTCATCTCCTGCGTGCTACCGATGGTGAGGAAATCCATTACTCGGGAATTGAGATGATTCAACAGAGATGTGTCGAGCGCTCTAGTCAGAACCTGAGCCGAGTCGTCTAGTCTCAACTTTTCAGCAACAATCAATGCGCCACCAGTATTGCCGTGTGTTGGCGGAACCCTGGAGACGTAGACTCCTCCCAGCATCGAGCTATCCTTGAAGCTCGAGTTGGGGATCTAAAGCGCGACCTGGATGCCTCCAATACGGTTAAGTCCGCGATTGGTCGCGTTGCCGAACGTCTTCAAAATGCGACCGACGAATTCTCGGAGCAATTTCTACGACCGTTAAATAGTCTAATAGCGTCATTTAATGATGCGCTACTTACGACGCCCGGAACTTCTATTTACTTCAACGCTGATTTGCGCGTAGACAGAACTGACTTCAGCATGGGTCTTCGCCGGCGAAACGTCGAGAGCGGCTCGGAAGTGAACACGGATCTAAATCCTCAATTGGTTCTGAGTGAGGGTCAGTTGGCCGCCAATGGATTCAGCATCCTGTGTAGCACGAGCTTGTCGTACAGATGGTCGCGGTGGCAGGCGCTGCTAATGGACGACCCACTTCAGCACAACGATATTATCCATGCAGCCGCATTCGCCGATTTGCTTAGGAATCTCATTCAGGGCGAGGCCTATCAAATTTTCATGTCGAGCCATGATCGCACCGAGAGTGAGTTCATCGAGCGAAAATGTACGGCAGCCGGCATCCCTTGCACTATTTGCGAACTCACAGGAGATTCCGCCGACGGCGTAAGGTTTGATGTCCGGTACAACTCTGCGGCATCGCGTCTCAATACTGACAGTGGCCCTGCGGTCGCTAGGGCATAGCATTGGAGTTGGGCTAATGTCCTGGAATGATTCAGTCGCGCTCGTCAGACCGAATCTGTGCTGCGAGTTGTGAAGCGCTATCACGTCTCGTCGAGCTACATGGCCCGTGTCTGCCGGGCATTGAACATTCCGACTCCGCCAGCGGGGTACTGGTCGAAAAAGGCGGTGGGACGGGCGCCCCACGGCCCGATCTTCCGACAGCCCATTTAGGCGATGAAGTGGAATGGACGCCGGGAAATACCCTGCCCCACCAGATTACACCCCCGCGAATCCCTCAAACGGTTCGGTGTAGATCACGCATCGCGCGTAAGACTAATTTCAGGGAAATATGGCCGAATCTAACTTCGTTAGCGTGGTAACTGGAGTGACGCTCAACGGCCA
>JAPKCZ010000354.1 GCA_028822745.1 Kiritimatiellia bacterium
CTATCAATGATGACCGATCACCAGCATGGCCCCAAGGATATGTGGGATCCATCACCCATACAAAAGGTTTTGCAGCTGCCATTGCGTCTAGGTCGACCGAGTACCTTGCGCTTGGTATTGATACGGAAGAAATTGTCGATCAGCCAACGGTCGAACGCCTTCGTCATAGCATTATGACAGCGAGCGAAACTGAAATGCTATTGACGCCACCCGCCACCATGAGCGCAGCCACTTTTTTCACGTTCATTTTTTCTGCGAAGGAAAGTATTTATAAATGTTTGCGTCCCTTGGTTGGGCAGTTTTTCGGGTTTAAATCCGCTCACCTATTGAACGTCGCAGCGAGTCCAGAGACCGATTACGGAACGGCGTGCTTTCATGTCGACCCGCTAGGCAACACGACAGACCCCGAGGTGGCGACAATTGACGTTCGTTGGCTGTTGAGCGATGGGTATGTCCATACCGCCACTGCGCTCAGACCGGCCCAGTCCTGATCAAGCTGCCGGTTCTAGATAGATTCGCTTTCCGTCAACAAATAGACGCGTGCGCTCTTTGATGCCAAGTGTTTGGAGAGAAACCACACGCTTTTTAACATCCACGTTGTAAAAAACGCGATACGCATTAGCGGGCCCAAATCGCAATTGCCAGGTGGCGTCCAAAATGGGCGAACGTAGGGGTTTTCGGTTTCGAACAGCGATATGCGGTTCATAGGACAGCCGTCTCGCGATGGCACGCGAAACCAGCAAAAGCGTGCGACGCTCGAGAGCATCCAATTGAGCCCGCAGTTGCGATGAATAGATGTGACGAAATGGCGCGTGCTTTTTCATGACCGTATTCTCGATAACACATCCATCCATTCTAGTGCAGGCGTACTTCACCCGCCAACTGTGGCTCGTTATTCGTTACCCAGCGCCACATAGAACACTGGACGCCGTCGAGTCGTATTGTCATACTCGTTTCCCATGAATATTTTGATTATGGGAGCAGGCGCCGTGGGCTCGGCATTTGGTGGGTTTCTTCGAAAATCTGGGCACGACGTGACCCTGGTCGGACGCGCCGACCATATGAATGTGATTACCCGACATGGGTTGCGCATTAGCGGCATCTGGGGCGAGCATCATGTCGATGGATTTCATTGCCTTACGCAGGCCGCCGAGGCAAAGGGGCCCTTCGATGCGGTTCTAATGTGCGTGAAGTCCTTTGATAGCGCAGCCGCTGCAGGAGCGATTAAACCACACCTTTCCGATAGCACTTTACTCGTGTCCCTCCAAAATGGTGTGGGCAATGTCGAACAGATTTTGGAGGCAACGGAGCATCCATGGACAATGGGTGGACGTGTCATATTCGGCATTGTTCGCCCTGCGCCTGGGGAGATTGACATTACCGTCTACACACAGCCGGTCATGATCGGGTTTTCCGCGGCACCGTTAGCCATGGCGGGTGCCGACATTATTCAACGTGCTCAAACCTTCGCTGACGCGATTGCAACGGCTGGTATTCCCTGTGAATATACGCCAAACATCGAACAACATTTATGGGCCAAACTGCTTTACAACTGTGCCTTGAATCCGCTGAGTGCATTGCACAGGGTGCACTATGGTGCACTTCCAGAGCGAGCGGAGTGGCGATTGTGCATGGACCGCATTATTGATGAAATCTTTGCCGTCGCTGCAGGGCGTGGTGTCGAGTTCATGTGGTCACACCCAGATGCGTTCAAAGCTCTTTTTTACGATAAATTGGTTCCAGACACCTATCACCATCATTCCAGCATGTTGCAAGACATTGAAAATGGAAACCGTACAGAAATTGATGCCCTATGCGGCATGGTCGTTCGATACGCTCACGAACAGGGTATTGCCGTACCCGAAAATGAAGTGATGCTAAAAACCATTCAAGAACTTTCCTCATGACCAAGCCCTCAAGCTCTACTTCTCCAGCGGATGTCCTCCATAAAATTTTTGGGTTTTCGTCGTTCCGTGATAACCAACAGGAAATCGTCGAGTCGATCATGAAGGGCAAAGACTGCTTTGTCGTCATGCCCACGGGTGGCGGTAAGTCGCTTTGCTATCAGCTTCCTGCGCATATCATGAAGGGAACATGCATCGTCATCAGTCCCTTAATTTCCCTCATGAAAGATCAAGTCGATGCCGCCGTTGATATTGGTCTACGTGCCGCCTTTCTAAACAGTTCTTTGTCCGTCATTGAACGCAGAGACGTCGAGAGCCAGATTCGTAATGGTGAGCTTGATCTACTGTATATCTCACCAGAGCGATTCAGTATTCCCGAATTCGCGTCGGTACTGGGTTCGATTCCCAAATCCTTTATCGCCATTGATGAGGCGCACTGCGTGTCTGAATGGGGGCACGATTTTCGCCCCGACTACCTGAACCTTGCCGACACGCTGGCCGCCTTTCCAGACACGCCCGTGTCTGCATTTACGGCCACGGCCACACACCGCGTGCAGGATGATATTGTAAAAAAGCTGCGCTTACGTTCGCCCATGACCGTGCGCGCTTCCTTCAATCGCCCAAACCTGTCTTATAAAGTCATTGCCAAAAACAAGCCCGACGATCAGATTCTGCGCTATGTCCTTAGTCATGATGGTGAACCAGGGATCATCTACCGAACCACACGCAAAAGCGTAGAATCCACCGCCGAGATGTTGGAACAGAATGGTATTCGCTCGCGCCCTTACCACGCCGGACTGCCTGTCAAAGTACGCGCAGCCAACCAAGATGCTTTTAACCGTGATCAAATTGACGTCATTGTCGCAACGATTGCTTTTGGCATGGGCATCGATAAATCCAATGTTCGATTCGTCCTTCACGCCGACCTTCCGAAAAACATAGAGAGCTATTACCAGGAAACGGGCCGGGCCGGTCGTGACGGTGAGCCAGCACATTGCATGTTGCTTTTTGGCTATGGAGACATCCCCAAGATTCGCTTTTTCATTAACGCTGTTGAAGACGACGAAGAACAGCAACGCCAAACACGCCTACTTAACACCATGGTCAATTACGCCACGGTGCATGCCTGTCGACGCAAAGTGCTTCTAAAGTATTTTGGAGAAAACTATGTGGCATCTGCCGCTGAGCGCGAGGTGCCGTGCTGCGATGTCTGCAACGATGAAGTCGAACGTGTCGAAGCAACACGTGACGCACAGATCATCATGTCGGCCATCGCACGATCCGGCCAACGATTCGGCATTGCCCATATCGTCGACATCGTCTACGGCGCCGACACAGCGCGTATTCGGGATCGCGGGCACGACCAGTTGAAAACATACGGTGCTGGCAGTGATCGACCCAAAACGCACTGGAGATTGATCGTCGACAACCTCCTGGCACAGGGCTATATCGAACAACAAGAGGGGGAATACCCCGTTCTTGGTTTACGCGATGAATCGCGTCGGGTGCTTTTCGATGACGAACCGGTATTTGTCATCAAATCGAAACAAGTCGCGCCGTCGCGTAAGCGAAAGTCTGCAACG
>JAPKCZ010000355.1 GCA_028822745.1 Kiritimatiellia bacterium
GTACGAGCCTTAATGAATGATGGGATGGCAATTGCGGCCAATAGACCGATAATAGCAACCACGATCATGATTTCGACGAGCGTAAAACCACTCTTTTTGCTTACTTTGGTCATCGCATTTCCTCCTGTTGGTGGTTCGGGCTGCGAATTGCCCATTAATGTGAATACGAATGCTTATTAAGCAGCCTGCATGCCAAATATTCACGAAAGAGGTCATGTATTCGTATTTCGTTAGTAAATTTCATTAAATTTATTGTTACTTCGCAATAATGAGGCGCCGGTTCTCAAAAATGATCCAAACGAAAGCTTCTGTTTTGTAGTATTGTCAAAAATGATTCTCAAGTGTAGTAAATGAGAAACATTCGAAGTGTTAATATACAGGGCAAATGGGGCGATTTTGAGAATCTACTATAGACCTTGCCTTTGATCGATTCGCAATATCGGGTTTGGCGATATTGGCCCTGCTTGAAAGTGCATGGTCGCAAGGATGGGACCTGCTCAGAATGGGAGCTGGTTAAGACTTTCCCGCATCTACGTTTGAAACCGTTTACAGAAGGTCGCGAACTTGGGACGCCGGGACTGCTAGAACGCAATGCTTGCTCTGCTGCAGGAAGGGCGGGGACGACCTCTGAATGGCGAAATCAAGTGAGGTAGTAAGAGAGAGTAACTAGCCGAGGCGAGGCCTCCTGCTTGACGATGCCGTTGAGGTGATTTCAGGAAACAGGCCTACTCTTCGGGTACTATGTCCGCGTCAGGAAGCTTGCGATAAAGTGTCGCTAAGCTGATGTCGAGGGCTTTGGCGGCGCGTTCTTTATCGCCTCCGGTATGGGATAGCACCTGAGACAGGTATTCCTTTTCCTTGGAGCGCAAAAACGCCTTGAGCGATTTGCATTTTTCGAGGTCTAGGGCCTGTTCTCGACGGGATTCTGCGTCTGCTGTTGCGTTGGCCAAGCGTGGGTTTTCGAGAATTCGCGCCGGTAGTACGTCTTTGGTAATGACATTGTCTTTGGCGAATGTCAGGGCATGCCGCACGGCATTCTCCAATTCTCGTACATTTCCCGGCCAGGAATAGCTTTCCATAATGTTGGCCACCTCGGACTCCAGCACAGCAGGTGATTCGCCTTCGGACACGTCATTGCGCAGCACGTGTACAACCAGTGGCAGGATGTCTTCGCGTCGTTCGCGTAGTGGCTTAATCTCAATAGGGATAACGCTCAAACGGTAGTAAAGGTCCTCGCGGAAGGTGCCTTCTTCGAGTAATTCCTCAAGGGGCCGGTTTGTTGCCGCGAGAACACGGGCGTTTGTGGACATGGTTTCATTGCTGCCGACGCGTCGAATCTCCTTTTCCTGGAGGACACGCAGCAATTTGCCTTGGATGCTCATTGGCATCGAGCCGATTTCGTCTAGAAAGATCGTACCACCTGCGGCGGCCTCAAAAAGCCCTTCTTTGTTGGCCGAAGCGCCCGTGAAGGCACCTTTTACATGGCCGAACATTTCGGATTCGAGCAACGGCTCGGGCAAAGCGGCGCAATTGACGGCCAGGAATTTATGGCCTTTACGGTTGCTGTGCGCGTGAATGGCTTTGGCGACAAGTTCTTTGCCTGTGCCGCTTTCACCGTAAATAAGCACAGTGGCGTCTGTCGGGGCGACCTTTTGGATCATTTCGCATGCATGTTGCATGGCGGGACTTTCCGCGACGATGTTCTCAAGATGGTAGCGCGTGCCGAGCTGTGCTTTGAGCGTCGCGTTCTCAGAGAGTGCAGAACTGTAATCCAGTGCTCGTCGCACGGTTATGAGGAGTTCGTCGACTTTGAAAGGCTTGGTCACGTAGTCAAACGCGCCCAACTTTAGTGCGTCGATGGCTGTTTCGACAGAGCCGTAGGCGGTCAGCATGATGACCGGCATTTTGGTGTGCTCTTCATGCGCCAGGGTCAAGAGCTCCATGCCATTGATCGGGTTCATGCGAATGTCGGATATCATCAGGTCAAATGTCTGTCCACTTAGGTGCTCTTTGGCCTTTTCGCCACCGAGTGAAGACACCACATCGTAACCTTCAGCTTTCAGCAATGTACTCAGCACGCTGAGAATGCTGGGTTCGTCATCTACGAGCAATACCTTGGGCATAGTCTTTCGTGACCTTCTTGTTGATTGGGAACGCTATCGTGCGCCCAATGCGACTATAATAAATAAGTTAACACACGTCACGTGAGGTCTGCCGCACGGGCAGGCCTCATTATGGTTAGCCCGAAACAACCTCGCCCATCTTGAAGATCGGCAGGAACATACAAAGCACAATGCCACCAATGATGACACCAAGAAAGACCATAAGCAGTGGCTCAAGCAACGACGTTAATCCATCAAGCATGGTTTCGACTTCGTCGTCATAGTAGTCGGCGATATTGTCCATCATCTCATCGATGCGGCCCGTTTTTTCGCCGGCTTGCAGCATGCGCGTCAAAGCGACCGGAAATACCGTCTGTGTGACCATGGCGGAGGACAAGGGTTCGCCCATTTCGACGGATTTGCGCATTTTTGACACAATGCGGTCTGTCACCTTGTTACCGGTTGCACCCGATACGATGTCCAAGGCGCTCATAATAGGAACGCCACTGCGAATCATTTCCCCCAGGGAGCGAGCGAAGCGTCCGGATGCAACTTTAATGGCCAATTCGCCAAAAACGGGCATTTTTAGAGCAAAAGAATCAAGAGCATATGCGCCTTGCGGTGTGGCTTTCCACTTTTTAAAGGCAACAATGACGCCTGCAAGTATGAAGGCGACGTAGATACCGTATTTTTTCATCGCGTTACTAATATCGATCAGAAATTGTGTCGGTGCGGGCAGATCTGCACCAAAGTCTGAGAACATCTCACCGAAAACGGGCACAATGAAAAGAATCATGGCCGCAGCTAGAGCAAAAGCGATGCATAGCACAATCGTTGGGTACATCATGGCGGACTTCACTTTGCGACGAAGTTTTGAGCTGGATTCAAGAAAGGTCGCCAGGCGCTGGATTGTTTCGGCGATCTGACCACCCGTTTCACCACCACGGACCATGTTGCAGTAAAGATCGTCGAAAATGGAGGGAAACTGGCGCAATGCTTCTGAAAGTGCAGCACCGTTTTCGATGGATTGACGAACTTGTTTGAGAACGGCTTTGAAGTTGGGGTTGTCGGTCTGCTCTTCCTGGGCTTCAAGTGCCGCAACAATGGGCATACCTGCGGATAGCATCGCGCCCATCTGTCGTGAAAAAGCAGGTAGGAGCTCGCGCTGAATTTTAGTTGAGCCGGGGACGCGCGCACCTTTGGCCATCGCCTTTTTTAAAGTGGCTTCGGCAGTGGGTTGTTTGGCGTCTGCGGGTGAAGCTGCAGATGATCGCCCGGCGGCAGGCGACCTCGGGGTGGATTTTCCACCTCCACTAGCTAAAACGACTGGACTCATATCGTGGCTCCCATATGCCGTATATCGGCAAAAGTTCGATCAGTAATC
>JAPKCZ010000356.1 GCA_028822745.1 Kiritimatiellia bacterium
CGTTTTCACATCTCCCCGGAGACATTGCTTGGATCAAGGTACGATGGGGTGCTGGCCGTCCGCAATGATGAGTCCAATATAGATAATGATGATTGAGGCGATGGTCTATCGCGAAATTTATTTTTTGATTTCTCTAAATATTCTCTCAGTGACGCACGTCTCGTAGTAAGTAAGTAGGTGATCCGGACAGAAACAGGCGGCCTTTGGTATGGCTATGAATATTATAGAAGGAAACGAAAATGAAACGTATCGTGATGTTACTCGCCGTCGTTCTGACTGTCATGCCGCAGGCTTATGCCGGCGAAATTGGGTTTGAAGAGAAATTCGCGTTGGCTGATGACCGGGCCGTTGCCCTGAAGGAGCTGATTCCGGGTACCCCTGACTATTATTACTATCATTGCCTGCACTATCAGCATCTGGGCGAGTTCGCTAAGGTGGATGAGCTTCTGAAGGCTTGGGTCAAGCGGCATCGCCGGACGCAGCGGGTCGAAGAGATGACGGATCGGCAGGCCTTGCTCACCTACGAGGACGATCACAAAAAGGCCCTGGAACGTATCCGCTACCGGCTTGGGCTCTCCTTTAACCACCAGAAGCGCAATTTGGACCATAAACCCACCTTTTCAACCCAGTTCGACCAGAATGCGATCAACTGGAAGGTGCTGCAAAAACGTGCGTTTTCCCGACATTCGACGAGTCTGAATCAGTTCGAGAATACCGCACTCGATATCCTCGTGAAACAAGATCTCAAGCCGGATTACCGCCGCAACCTATTGAGCCGGATCCAGCGACCTGACCATGCCCGCATGGCGAAGCTGGTCATCGATGATCTCAACTATAAAAACAGCCGCGGTTTCGGAAGCCACGCGATCCATGCACAGTTGCTGCTGACGCAGTTGGATGAATGTATCGCCTTGAAGCCAGACCTGCTCAAGGAGACCAATTTCATCAACGCCTATCTCAAGAAACTGCGGCCGAACGACGATGTGGATTGGGAGCACGATTCGGCGGTGCGTCAGGCGTACTATGAGCGCATGTGGGCATTTGTGCAGCGGCTGCCTAGCTCGCAGAATTCTCTGAAAGCACATGTCCTGTTTCACCGTCTGGCCTACGATCGCAGTGCCGGGGTCTATGACGAGGCACGCTTTATGGAATACATCAAACTGCCGCGCAGCGTGAGCTACATTAACCATGTTTATAGCCAGAAGCCGGAGCACCGTCATGTAAGGGCCAATCTTGCGGCCAATTATGAGGCCTATACGATGCTGGTCAGCGTTAGGTCGGACGAGCCGCTGGTTCGTGATTTCCTCGCGCATTTCCTGCTTGATGCGGACGATTATAAGGCGTTCTTACCCTATATCGAATCGAACTACCTGAAACGGCTCTTCGCCGAAACCAAGGTGCTCAACGGGGTGGGTGATATGGATCGCTGGTATTCGCTGCTGAGCCCGAGTGAGTACAAGGCCCTCAAGGAACGCATCGATATCGAGTTTTTGCCTACAAACCAGGACGTGGTGGCGGCCGGTGATGCCGTCGCACTGCGTGTCGGGGTTAAGAACGTCGAGAAGCTGATCGTTAAGACCTACCGAATCAATACGATGAACTACTACCGCGACCGCATGGCGCCGATTACGACGGCGATCGACCTTGACGGCCTGGTCGCCAACGAAGAGCAGGTGGTACGCTATAAACAGATCCCGCAACGCCGCCACACTGAGACCTTCGAATTCCCTGACATTACGGAACCGGGCGTGTATGTCATCGAACTGATTGGTGACGGCAAGAGCAGTCGCGCCGTCGTCCAGAAAGGGCGCATGACCTTCGCGCAGCGCACCGGTTCGGCGGGCCATGTGTTTCGTGTCTTCGACGATGCGGGCGTGCGTATCCAGTCGGCGTCACTGTGGATTGACGGGCATAACTATGTGTCCGATGCGGATGGCGAGATTGCCGTGCCGCACAGTACAAAGCCGGGCAAGCAGGCGGTGATTGTCAGTCATTCCGGTTTTTCTGAGTTACACCATTTTCAGCATCAAGCAGAGAACTACGCGTTGGCCGCCGGGTTTTATGTTGATCGCGAGACGCTGATCGATGGTGGCACCTGTAAACTGTTCGTTCGTCCGCAACTGTTGCTTAACGGCAGGTCGGCGGATATCGGGTTGCTGGAGCAGGTCGTACTTACGATCACGTCGGTGGATAGTGAGGGCATTAGCAGCGTGCAGACGGTCAAGGACTTCGAGCTGTTCGATGACAAGGAATCGATCTACGAGCTGCGTGTGCCGGAAAAGCTGGCGTCGCTTTCCTATACACTGGTCGGCAAGGTCCAGAACCTGAGCCGCGCGAAGAAGGACGACCTTTCCGCCGCCGGCAGCCTGACCGCCAACAGTATTGATCGCACGGCTCACACGGAAGACATGCACCTGCGCCACGCGGCCGAAGGCTATATTCTTGAGATCCTCGGTAAGACAGGCGAAGCGCGCAAGGCCCGCCCGGTCCACCTGACGTTCAAGCATCACGATTTCAAAGATACCATCACCGCAACGCTGATGACCGACAAATTCGGGCGCGTGGCGCTGGGTGCGCTTAAGGATATCGACTGGGTTAACGCCGGTCTGGACAACAACATGTCCCATCGCTGGCCAACGGTGCGCGATCGTCATGCCGCCGCTGGTGCGGTCCATGCACCGATCGGCGAGCTGATCACGGTGCCGTACATGGACGCGATTCCGGAGGACCCCGCTGCCGTGATCTCCCTGCTGGAACAGCGCTCGGGCACGTTCGTGCGTGATGTGCGAAACCATGTCCGTTTCGTGGATGGTTTCGTCGAGGTGAGCGATTTGGATGCCGGTGACTATAGTTTGTATTTTAAGCGTACGGGTGTGAGCCGCACCTTGCGTGTCACGGGGGGACGGCGTGACGAGGCGGTCGCGATTTCGCGTGACCGTCAGCTTGAGTTGATTAACACCCAGCCGCTACAGGTGATCACAATCACACCCGATGCCAAAGCGGGTACCGCGGCGATCCAGCTGCGCTTTGCGACCGAGGATACACGCGTTCACGTGGTCGCGACGCGTTATATGCCGGAAGACGGAATCTTCCGCCAGCTTGGCGCACCGCAGCAGGCGGGCCCACGCTGGGCGTTGACGGGGCGTCCGCTCAGTACGTACATGTCGGGTCGTAAGATCGGCGATGAATACCGCTATATTCTCGAGCGCAAGTATGCGCAGAAGTATCCCGGCAATATGCTACGTCGGCCCAGCCTGTTACTGAATCCCTGGAGCTTGCGCAAGACGGATACGACGATCGAAGACGCGGCCGGTGGCGAAGCATGGGGCAACACGGCGCCGTCGCAGCGGTCGGGTGGCAAAGCGGGGGGCATCATGAGCGCGTTCAATGGTGGCCGGGCCAATGCGGGGTACCTAGCCCCGAATTTGGATTTTCTGCCGGAGCCAGCGTT
>JAPKCZ010000357.1 GCA_028822745.1 Kiritimatiellia bacterium
GACTGGCATTGACTTCGCCGCGCCATTTGATGCCGCTGATGAATCCGGCCGATGGACCGTTGGGTTTTAACAGCTCGCGAACGAACTGATCATAGGGCGTGTTGTTGTAAAGCGCCGCGTAGAGCCACGTCGTGATCTGTTTACGACCTCCTGTTATGAAGCCTGTTCCAGTGTAACCGTTGCGCAGGAGGTCGTTCCACATGGTTAGCCAGTGGTCGGCGTAGGCGATATTGTCGGCCAGCAAGGTCTCGATCTTTTTAGCGCGCTTGTCCGGTGCGGTGTCGCGCACAAAGTCGAACATGTCCTCCGGTGTGGGCAGTAAGCCTGTGAGATCTTCGGTGGCGCGACGCAGGAAGCTGGCGTCGTCGACGGTCTTGGGTCGGTGGACCTTGTTCGCAACCATGTTGTGATCCAGGAGGCGATCGATCGGGTGGGTGCGCCCGGCGACGGTGGCGGGCAGGGTGACCTGTCGTGGTTTGAGCGGGGGTTCCCAGCCCGCTTTGCCAAAGGAAAACCCGGGCGTCCAGGGCATGCCGGCATCGACCCACGCTTCAAGTGTCGCGATATCGGTGTCCGCAACACGGTCGCCTTTTGGGGGCATCCATTCGTCGTCGTCGGTCGATCGCAGCAAGGCGACCATCAGGCTCTTGGCGCCTTGTCCGGGCGTTGCGATGCTGCCGTTCTCGCTACCGGCCCGGAAGTCGCTTTCCGTATTCATGGAAAGGCCGCCCTTTTTCTCCTCACCCATATGGCATTTGCTGCAATGGTTTTTGAGAAGCGGCACGATGTCGTGGGCGAAGTCGATGTCAGCCGCAAGGATCGATCCAGCGGTGCAGGTCGCAGCGATGCAAAGGCCAAGCAGGGCGCGGAATGGTGTGATGGATGTCGGTTTCATAGAACCTACTATCGCACCATATAGCGTGCACGATGTCTAGCATTTTGCGCGTGTGTTTATCGTGATTTTACGGAAAACGAGGCTATTGGCGGGCTCGTGCTGAATGTTTCAGAAGCCCTACCTACAAGCTGCATTGCAGAAATCCCAGCCTCTGAAGAGGAGAATCAACACCCGCTACGCTTGAGACACGGAGGTACGGAGGAAAGAAAAGGGTGTACGAGTATGGAAAAGACGCCGGTTGAGAACCACTCGTTTCGTACTCGTATACCCCTATCTCCCCCGGTTGCTGGTAAATCTTGTCTTTGGCCTATGGGGTGGCAGCGCTAGACCGGTGGCGGGATCGATTTGCCGTGCGGATCCGAGCCGGACGATTCAACGCCGGCTGCAAGTTCTTCCTGCATGCGGGGCGTTGTGACGTGTTCGAGAAGTTCGGCCGTGGGATGCACGTGGCCTGCAAGCACATCAGCGTGGCGATGCAGATAGCTTTCCCACAGACGATGTGACCGAACCAGGTTACGCGCCTTGTGGCGTCCGGTTTCTGTGATTTCGTACAATCGGTTGCGACGGCGCATCAGACCCGCGCGAATCAGGCCGCGCATGGCGATGCCGCGCGTGAGTGGACCAATGCCTAGCGCCTGACGTAGGACCCGAGGTGCGACGACCGTCTGTTGCGGGTCATGTTCTTCAAGGCGGTAGATCAATCCGAGCACGTCTTCACGCAACATCGATAGGCCTAGAGAGCGTTGATGCAGCCAGCGGCTGAGGACGCCGTGGCGTGGCGCAAAAATCAGGGTGACCACGAAAAGCAGGCCTGCGACGACAGCCATCATGCCTGCGGTATTGGTGCTGCGATCACCGAACCCGACCAAGCTTGGGCCGATGATGGCTAAAACATGTCCCAACACGGCACACAGGACGGCAATGGCGGCGCTGAGGGGTACCATGACATAAAGCCGATCGGTGAGCAGGTAGGCGATGGCGGGCGGCACGATCAACATGGCAATCACCAGAATGCTGCCGACGCTTTCGAAACACGCCACGGTGGTGACCGCGACAATGCTCATCACGGCGTAATGTACCAGGTTTGCATTCACGCCCATTGAATTTGCGAGATTGGGATCAAAGGAGGTGATGCGTAGCTCTTTGAAAAAGAGGACCGTGAAGAGCAGGTTGATGATTAGAACGATGCCTAAGGTCAGCACGACACGCGGCATCTCAAGACCCATCAAGACCAGCGTATCCAATGGGACGAGTTCAATGGCACCGTAGAGCACGCAGCCCGGATCGAGATCAACGTGGTCCGCCGCACGTACGATAATAACAAGTCCAATCGCAAACAAGGTGGTGAAGACGACGCCCATAGAGGCGCTCTCTTCGACCTTGCCGAAGTGGTTGACCCATTGTGTGAACACGGCGGTCAGCAAGCCGACGACGGCCGCACCGATGAACATGGTCAGGCCAGAGCGGCTGTCCGTCATGAGAAAGGCGATGGCGAGACCCGGTAGCACGGCGTGACTGATGGCGTCGCCCATCATGCTCATGCGCCGAAGCACAAGAAAGTTGCCGGGAATGGCGCAGGCGACTGCGCTGAGCGCTCCGGCGACCACAATCCAGGTATCCATGCTCGTCCAGTTCATGCGGACACCCCGGGTTGGGGAATGATGTGCGGACTTTCGGGCATGACCAGTTCCGGGTGCGACTGTTGCAACAAGGCTTCGAGGCGCGACACCATGTCGAAGCCCAGCACATGTTCGATTTCGTCGGCGCTGCTGTCGACATGTACGGTGGCAATGTCGGCATGGGTGACTAGAAAGGTTTCCCAGAGTCGGTGATTTCGGACGACACGCCATGCCTCGTGGAAACCCTCGCGGGTGAGTTGGGCGTCGTTGTTTCTGCCAATGCGCACAAAGCCTTTGTAGCGCGCGCGTCGAAGGATGCGCAGCAGCGCAGGAAGGCTCCAGGATCGGGCTTCGGTCAGCAGTTGTCGGCTCATCGGTTTTTGAAGTGAATGTGCGGCGAGGGCGGCGGCGGTGTCTGGCTGTTGTTGCTCGTTCCACTCATATAGGGCACGCAGCAGATGATGCAGTTCAACGCGACGCGACAATTGCGCATGTCGGACCGCGCGCTTGAGAATGCCGCGCTCGGTTCCGAAGATCATCGAAACGATGAAGCAGGCACCGGCGACAATGACGATAATCGCGCCCGCGGGTAGGCGTGGCATGAGGGCGCTGATGGCGGAACCACAATAGCCACTGACGCCGCCGATGAGTGCCGAGATGATCATCATTCGGGTCAGATGGCTGGTCCAGAAGCGCGCTGCCGCCGGCGGGGTCACGAGCAACGCGATCATCAGAATGAGTCCCACGGCTTGCAGCCCAATAACGGTCACGACAACGACCAGGGCCATCATGATCACGTCCAGCAAAGCCACATTCCAGCCCTGTGATCCGGCGTATTGCTGATCGAAACAGATCAACCCGAACTCTTTGAAGAACATGACGCAAAAGAGAAGAACGGCCATGGCTGTGGCTGCGATCAACCAGGCGTCGCGTGC
>JAPKCZ010000017.1 GCA_028822745.1 Kiritimatiellia bacterium
AGCCTTCGACGATAAGGGCTTGCGCTGTGGGATCAGAATGACGTCACGAATGGCCTCCGCGCCAGAAAAGATCATGAACAGTCTGTCGATCCCGACACCCATACCGCCCGCTGGCGGCATGCCATGCTCAAGCGCCGTGAGAAAATCTTCATCTAACTTTTCACGAAATTCGCCAGCCTGACCAGACAAACGAAGACGCTGCTCGATCGGATCATTCAATTCGGTATACCCGGGCGCGATTTCGCTGCCGCAAATCACCAGTTCAAACACATCAGCCGATTCAGGCTCGTCCTCACACGCCTTGGCCAGCGGAATCAGCGCCGCAGGGACGCGTGTCACAAACGTGGGGTTCCAGAGCGTCTTTTCAACCAACTTTTCATACACTTCATGCGACACCATCATCATGTCCCATTCCGGGTCCAGCGAGAGCCCCTCGGCTTCCGCCTTGGTACGTGCTTCGTCGAGAGGAAGGTCGTACCACCCCTCGCCCATGCGCTCGATGATGAGCTCCCGATAGGTCACTTCGCGGAAAGGAGGCGTGAGGTCCAGTGGCTTCTCCTCCGTGCCAACCTGAAGTCCGCCAAACACATTTTCCGCCAGATGCACGATCAACCCTTCAATCAGACGCTGCATGCCACGGGCATCGGAATAGGCCTGATAGACTTCCAGCATCGTGAATTCAGGATTGTGTGTACGCGACAGGCCTTCGTTGCGGAAATTTCGATTCAATTCGAAAACACGATCCATCCCCCCAACCAACAGGCGCTTCAGATAAAGCTCGGGCGCAATACGAAGGAACATGTCCGTCGAAAGTGCTTCGTAATGCGTCACAAACGGGCGCGCGGCTGCACCACCTGCCTGTGGTTGCATCATCGGCGTTTCAACTTCAAGAAATCCCTGCTCACCAAGATAGGCACGCACCTCCCGAACCATTTGGCTACGCTGAATAAAAAGTTCTCGTGAGGGTATATTGGAAATTAAATCAAGGTAACGCTGACGGTAACGTGCCTCCGTGTCCTGAAGACCGGCCCATTTGTCCGGCAGCGGCAGCAACGCCTTGGACAAGAGAGACCACGTCGACACCTTAATGGTTGATTCGCCCGTGCGCGTCGTAAAGAGCGCGCCTTCGACGCCGATGTGGTCACCCATATCAAGAAGCTTGAATGCATCAAACGCGGCTTCACCAATGGCCTTTTTGGCAATAAAGACCTGAAAACGATCCGAACCATCACGGATGTCGGCAAAAATGCTCTTCCCCATGTCCCTGACGGTCATGAGGCGACCGGCCGCCCGAACCTGACGCTCCTCCTCGAAATCGGCCCGAAGGGCGCCTAGATTGTCGGAAATTTCGAAGGCGTGCCCGAAGGGCGTATACCCAAGCTCCTTGAGCGCAGCCATGTTATCGAGACGCTGCTGTCGATATTCGTTTTCAGTCTGTGTATCCATGAACCACTATACTCCTTAAAATGAGGCCCCCGAGAGTGTGATTTCAGCCCTGTATTGTCCAGCACTTTGTGGAAAATCAGCCAGTTTACGTTCGCGTGTTCAATCACACGATCAGCCCGCAGCGCGCGGATATTCACCAAGCTCACCGGCACAAGCGGAAGGTCTGTTACCACGTGATCGACGGCATCCCACACAGCACAGAAAGCGAACTTCGTTATTGATCCACCCCCGCCTCCAACGTAACACTTACCAGATCTTAACCCGAACAAGGAGAACCATGGCTAGGCCCGTAACACTGTTTACCGGACAATACGCGGACATTCCGCTCGAAGAACTCGCCCCAAAAGCGGCATCTTGGGGATACGATGGACTTGAACTCGCATGCTGGGGTGACCACGTCGACGTCACCCGCGCAGCGCGTGACCTCAAATACGCCAAGAGTCGCAAGGAGCTACTTGCCGACAACGGGCTCAGCCTATATGCCATCAGCAACCACCTCGCGGGCCAACTCGTGTGTGACCCGAACGATGATTCGCGCTCAGACATGTTCGCCCCACCCGCGACACATGGCGATCCTGAGAAGAAGCGTAAATGGGCCGTCAAAGAAATGAAAAACACGGCCAAAGCCGCTAAAAACATCGGCGTCAAAGTTGTCAACGGCTTCACGGGCTCGTCCATCTGGCACATGCTTTACAGTTTCCCGCCCGTCAGCGACAAGATGATTGACGATGGATTCAAACACTTCGCGAAAATGTGGAACCCCATCCTGGATGAATTTGACAAATGCAATGTGCGCTTTGCCCTTGAAGTTCATCCCACGGAGATCGCCTTTGACATCGTGACGGCGCGGCGTGCGCTGAAAGCCGTCAAAAATCGCAAGGCCTTCGGTTTCAACTTCGATCCAAGTCATCTGCACTGGCAGATGCTCGACCCCGTTCGCTTCCTGCAAGCCTTTCCCAAGCGCATCTATCATGTGCACATCAAGGATGCTGCCATCACGCTGGATGGTGAAACCGGAATTCTCGCCTCACACTTGAACTTCGGAACACCAGGACGCGGTTGGGACTTCCGTAGTCCCGGTCGTGGCGGCGTCGATTTCGAAGAAATCATACGTACGCTGAACCACCAGGGTTACACCGGCCCCCTATCCGTCGAGTGGGAGGACGCCGCCATGGATCGTGAATATGGTGCCGCTGAAGCATGCGAATTTGTACGCGGGCTCGATTTCCCAGATTCCAACAGAGTTTTCGACGAAGCCTTTAGCGAGTAAAGACCCCTTCGCGCAAGGCGCCTCGGCCACAAGCCTGGGCGCCTTTTGCGTTTTGTACCTCGAACATAAAACGGCAACGAAACAAGAGCGACCACATGGCAAAGACAATGGCTATAAACACCATGCGAACCGTCACGCTGGTTCTTGTTGCCCTTGCGATGCGCATGGACGCACAGGCCGCGAATGGTTTTCAATTTCTAAAGAGCACCGATTTACCAACCATCGGTTTACGGCTTCGCCCGCCAGCGGGAGCCAGTGAAAAACCGTTGGCGCCACCCCGCATATACACATACGAACTGAAATCACAGAAGGGCACACAGCGAGTCGAGCGCTTTGACCCACGTGAACTATGGATTGCCGACCATCACGCCAGCGAATGGCAGGATAACGCCGGCAACGGACTGATGTTGGCGACACTGAAATACAAACGGCCATCTGGGTTTCCGCACGAGCATGTCGATGTCGCGCAGTATCGACAGAAGGTTCCCAGTGGCGCCTCATCCGACACATGGTCACCGGAGCAAGCACTCCATTGGGTTCGTGACTACACAGGCGACACCGCTCTTGAAATCAACAAGGCGCGAGTATCCAGCACACGAATCGAATCCCTATACACACTGACATTCACTGCGCAGAGCAACTATTTCGTCGGTTACCTTTTTCGGTTAAAGAAAGGGGCCACACCGGGAGCCGCCGGTAAACGGAACTGGTATTTAGCTGTATTCAAGCTGAGTTCCAGCGCGAAACAAGACAAGGCACTCCTGGAAATCAAACGTCGGTTTCTGCCCTACATCGCAGGCATGGCGGTGACGTCGAACGTCGCCTCAGGACCCGCCAGGCGTTTTCAAGGTCGGCGCACGAAACAATCCACAACCGAGCGTTCGGTCGAATACCAAAAGAGCTGCAAACAGGTTGCCGACAGTATTCAGAATTTGAAAAATTGGTGGTACGTCGAAACCGCAAACTACATCTTGCTTTCGAATCTTGACATTGGCTATCGCAACATGGTCAAGGAACTTCAGTCCGACTTGGAAGCGCTGCACAGTGTGTACGAAAAGCTGGTTCCGGCTCGCCGCCCGATCGAGGCCGTTAGCGTGATCCGCATTTTCGCGACAGAGACTGAATATGTGAACTACGTCGACAAAAACTTTGCATGGAGCATTGGGATATGGATGGGCAGCCGCAAAGAACTTGTCGTTCGCCCTTTCGATAAAGGCAGCACCTCCAACGAAAAGCAACAGATCAAAAAGACCACCTACCACGAAGCTTTTCATCAGTACCTACATTATGCGCTTGATCAGGAATCCTGCGCAGCGTGGTTTAACGAAGGACACGCATCCCTTTTTGAAAATGTTTCCATTAGCCGAAACAGCATTCAACTCCTGGAATGCCCAGACAGAGTCAAAACAATTAAATACTTGATAGCCAATGACCTACTTGACCTAAAGGAACTCGTAAATTCCGACTACCGCGCGTTCTACGGCAACGATGATCAGACGCGTGCAAAGAACTATGCCGTCTCATGGGCACTATGCTACTTCCTCAGGAAGCATGCCGATCCGCGCCGCATCGCGCCCTATGCCGGTCTCGCAGACAACTACGTCGAGGCATTTATGAAGTCCGGCTCCGCCGACGCAGCAACGCAAATCGTTTTTGCAGATATCGACATGGCGACGCTTGAGAAAGATTTTCGCGCATTCTGGAAAAGCACAAACGACCGCTCGAAGGCCAAGCGTTTTCACGCCTTGGATCGCCTGAAGCCCTGACCCTCCCTCCTACCCCACGAGACATTATTATCGACGCCAACACAACCACACTCGAACAGATCGTCGGATCTGTTTTCATGATGCTGATTCTCGGCGGTGTGTACGTCAACCTGAGATGGCTAACGACGCGTCGGGATCCTCTGTTGCCGCAATCGCCACCGTCCTGGCTCCCGACAAACCCCTTCATTGGGCTGGACGCACTTCACTTGGCCGCATTCGTCATTCTCATTGAATTGATTGTCTCCCTATCGGCAAGCCTTCTCCTGCATACCGAAATCATGGATGACGACCCGATTACACAAATATCCATGTTACTTGAAGGCATTGCTATTCCTATTGCGGCGTACGTGTTCATCCGCTTCACGCTCAAACATCGCGGCGTCACGTGGCGGCAAGCCTTTACACCCGTCCGGCGAGACGCCAGCCATATTATACGCTTCGGACTGCATGGTTTCCTGGCCATGCTCCCCATAACGATTGCCTTTTCACTCGCAGCGACAGTCGCACTGCACCATATGGGTCTCGATGTGCATGCACAGCCCGTCATCGAACTACTTGGCGACGCCAACTTCCCCACATACCTCCGCATAAGCATTTCGCTAATGGCGTTGTTCACGGCTCCCATTGTCGAAGAACTCGTTTTCCGCGGCATTGCGCTACCCGGCCTCATGAAACATACATCAACGACGTTCGCCGTTATCGCGGTGTCGGCAATTTTTGCACTTATCCACTTCCACCTACCCTCGGCACCCGCGCTTTTCATTATCGCGCTGGCCTGCTCCATTGCCTACCTGAAGACAGGAAACATCCTCATCCCCATCCTAATGCACGCGACATTTAACGGCACAACGCTGGCCTCACTCCTTATTCAGGGATTCGAATAGGCCTTAGCCTTTTCGAAACACAGGCCATTGCGCTGCTCATTGACTCAAGCATCGCGCGCCGATGTAGGTGAGGCGGATTGCGTTTACCCCAGCAAAAGGTGTGTGGGTACGTGAGTGTGAGAGAAGGAGACCCCGCACACTCACACACACTCCCACCCTGTGTACCGTTTCTGCGGGCGCCCCCTACGCAGGCTAGAGCCACATGCACTCTTGCCCCCACTTTCGCGAGGTGCTACCGTTGTCGTTCTGATGAAAATGAATGGGACAATACTCTGGGTCTTGGTATTTTTCGCGAGTTGGACGCACGCAGAAATTGTTACACTTCGCGGCGGAGCCATCATTGACGCGCCACTCTTGAAACGCGACAACGACCAAATCGTCGTGGACATCGGGCACAGCGCACTCACGATACCGATGGCACAGGTCCTCGACATTCGTAAGCACGATTCTGAAGCAAACACCACGCAATCCGGCACCTCCGCCGACCAAATTTACTCAACAAAACCTCTCAAGTGGGAGACCACAGAAGAAGCGGCTCGGATATTCTCACCTGCCGTCATTCTCGTACGCAGCCCTGGCGGACTGGGTTCCGGATTTTTCGTCAATGACGAGGGCTACCTAATCACGAACTTTCATGTCATTCGCGGTCAAAAACGAATGTCGGTGACGCGCTTTGAACGCAAGGGCCCGGTCCTCAACAGGGTCATCTACGAAGACGTCGACATTGTTGCCACGGACCCCTTCCACGATCTGGCGGTCCTCAAGGTAAAACCGAAAGACAAGCACGACAGCTTCACATCCGTCGTGCTTTCGGCGAATAAGAAAGCGACCTTCGGCGAAAGCGTATTCGTGATTGGCAACCCGCTCGGCCTGGAACGATCCATCACCAAGGGTGTGCTCAGCCAGGTCGCACGAAACTTCTCTGGCAGCCTTTACCTTCAGGTCGACGCATCCGTAAACCCCGGAAACAGCGGCGGGCCGCTTTTTAACGAACGCGGTCAGGTTATCGGCGTAATCAACATGGGCATCCCGACGATGCAAGGGCTGAACTTCGCCATTCCAATTCGCCATGTTAAGTTTTTACTCGAGAACTTGGATGCCTATACCTATGACCAGTCAAACCCTGAGTCCGGATATGTATACCCGGACCCACCGCCTCGATTTATGAAAAACATTAAGGAGTAGTACATTGTTCAAACACATCAGCAACCCCGTCGCCAAGCGCATGCTTGGAGCCCTCCTCCTTTTAACCGCGCTCTACATACCGTCCAGCACGCTTGCTCTCGATAGAGCAGAACTTCTACCCAAAGAGACGACCTTCACCGTTCGCGTCGCCAATATGAGCGAAATGGTGTCGGCCTTAACAAACGCTCCTGTCGCTCAAATGTGGCAAGCAAAAGCTTTTCAAGATTTTGTAGGCAACGTTGACCTCCGCGAAGCCTATCTCGAACAAGAAACGCTCAACATGGGAAACCGTGAAGCCGCGGAACTTCAACTTGAGGAGCTTGGCATGCTCGCAGGCGAAGTCATCGTCGGCATCATTGCCACCGACGCCGACACCATTAGCTACAAAGCCGTTGCGCACCTCACAGAGGACGACTACCTGAAAAGCCTGGATATGGATCGCCGCATCGATGAACTTGGCAAGAACGAGATAACATTCATCAACCATGACTTTCAAGGTGAACAGATTGTCGAATCGCGCCGCGTTGGCAAAGATTCGGAAGTCCCTGAAATTTCATTTCAGTCACACATGGGTGAAACCTTAGTGCTGTCGGACGATCGCGAATGGGTCGAGGCGACACTACTGAAACTCCGCGACATGGAGCCAGATGAACCTGAAGGCGAAACCCCGGGCCTGACCATCAACGTTGACGCCCAGGCACTAGTAGGCGTCTTACAGACAGCCTTCGATAACGCGTTCGCAAATAATGCCCCACAAGGCGATGCCGGCGCAGCGCCTAAAGCACAGCCAGGGGTTCTCATGGAGGCGCTTGGCCTGCACCAACTGGGCAACGCGCTATTTTCGTTCGAACTGCACAACGACAAACTCATTTTTAAATCAAACGTGCTTGTCGGGAATGATCTAAAAGGCCTGTTGTCGGTGCTTGATGTTCGCCCTGTGGACGCGATCACCCCCCTACCCTACGTGCAGGATGATCTATTCCTTGCCATGCACTCACGTTATGATATCGCCTCCCTTTGGAATGAGGTGCCGAACATCATGCGCAAGGTCGTACCGGGCTCCGAAATGATGCTCGGCATGGTTGTCATGTCGATGGGTGGAACAGATCCGGGACGTGACGTTTTCGCACATTTAGACACCACCTACTCGCGAATCGGACGCCTTAAGGCTGGCGTGCCAGAAGAACTCCTTTTGTGGCGCGTGAACAACGCTGATGCCTTACGCCAAACGCTGGATGCGGCCATGGCCGAAGGGAAACCCCTACGCACGCAACTCGGCGAAACGCTCGACGTCGACGCATTCAGGGATCGCACCATTTATACCTTTCCCGACCAGAGCACGGGCCGCCGCTCCGGTGTGGCTGTAACCGAAGAACACCTGCTCGTCGGCTCAGCAGAAATGATTCGCGCCTCCATACAATCGCTTGATCAATCTGGCACGAAAAATCCCTTCATGTCTTCGACGACATACAACCGTCTTCTACGCCTAGCCCCAAGACAGTCTTTTGCCGTCGGTATCGTCGATTGGAAACGCCTCGTGGACCACGCCTTAAATAACACCGCAGACGGCGAAAACGGCTTACCCGTTTTCAAACAGTTACAAATGGCGGCGCAAAACGCCGAAGGCTTCAAAGATAGTATTTGGGCGAACATCAACTGGAACAAATTCCCCCAAGCACAGTTTTTTGCGCGTCACCTTGGCCCCTCCCTGACCTTTAGTGAGGCCAAAAATGGCACGCTGGAAAGTCAGTTCATCGTCTATTACCCAGAATCGCGATAAGGACAAAGGGCCGAAACGACCCATACGACAATGCGCCGCCAACACAATTCAATCTTAGCGTGGAAACAGGGCATACATTCTCTGGTCTGCTGCGCCGTTCTGTCATGTCAGACTGTTCACGCCGTCAATGATGATGCAGGGCAGACACCCCTCAGGACATTCGGCTATCAGCCACTGGAAATTTACGAATTCGCCAATGGCACAACGCGACTACGGATTGCCGACATAAACACCGACGGCCGCGATGATGTTGCGTTCGCAAACAACTACGAATCACGCATTGAAATACTACTCCGTCGCGACGGGCCCACTCTGGGGACTGGAGAGCTCCCCTCCCTTGACGAAACGTTTCGCGATGTGGGCTTCATCATCGACAACGCGGTCAGTGATTTCCAGATCGGGGATATAGACAATGACGGAACCCCCGACATCGTCACGCTTGGCCCCGCTTTTGGAATCGAAATTCACAAACAGACCGACGAGGAACGCTTCCAAGATCCAGTTCGTTATTCGATCGACGACCCAACAACGGCCTTCGAAGTGCGTTTGGCGCATTTGGATGAGCATGACGGAATCGATATGATTGTCTCGCACCACAACGGCGCGGAAATTCTTTGGTCGGACAGCGAGACGGCATTTACAGCGCGAACGCACCTGACCTTTGCTGCCGCACGCTGCCGCCATATCGCCACCGCAGACGTCAATGGCGATGCACGTAAGGACCTACTCTTCTTTTTCCCGGGAACAGACTTGCCCCTACGTATTCGACTGAACAAGGGCAACCGCACCTTTGGCGCCGAACACCCATTGCCGATGCCTAAAGGGCGCCACTACAACGTGCTTCCGACCATTCTCGACACGCCCGCTGTTGGCTGTGTGCTCCAGAACGGAAAAGTTTTTCGCCTTTATGGCATCACATCCGGTGCAGAGGGCGCCGCGCTTGCCGGCACCAGTACCAGAATCCCCATTCGCATCCCACTTGAAGGAACCGACGAAAAATCACCCGTCGCCTGGGACTGCTTTGACATCAACGCCGACGGTTTCGATGACCTATGCGTCGCCGCCCCACAGCTAAGTCAGATCCACATCTACATGGGAAGCGCGGAAGGCCTGAGTGCAACACCCCTTCGTGTCGACTCTTTAACAGGGATAGCGTCCCTCAAATTCAACGCAGCTGGCGACCTTGTTGTGCTCAGTCCTACAGAACGTATACTTGCGGTACACCAGGCCGAATCCATGACCAACGCTTTCCCGGACGTGATTGACGTAGAGGGCCAACCCGTCGCATTCGGCCATTCGAAAAACGACGGACACCTCTATAGCGTGACACGCCACAAGCGCGACTACACGCTCGTCACCATTGATACATCCTCCCGGGAGGTTCTCGAAAAACGCCCCATTCCACTTCGAAACGACCCCGCGACCATCATGTCGATGCCTCTTTCAACCGACACCAACGGCTTGGTCTTTTTCCAACCCTACCAGGCACCCGTCATGTACTCGGTGTCGCCAACAGACATAAAGGAAATACCCGTATCGCATTTCCGTGCACTCACTGAAAACCTGAATGCTGATGCCTTCGCTCTTGTCCCCGAATCTTCCCCGACTAAAATTCTTGTCGCCAACAAGAAAGTTGCTCGAATGTACGAATGGCAGAACGAGCGATTCGAAATTGTGCAACAATTCAATCCTCACAGCGCTCAGGCCGACTTGAACAGTGTGGCCGCTTTTCATACGCCCAATCCCGAATCCTTGATGCTTTTTGATAGCTCCCAGAACCGCATCCTCACCTACGCGGCTGCAGGCGGAGAGGCCCAATCGCAAATCTTACGTGGCGAAGCCGCAGGCATTCGTGCGATCACCACCCTTCGAAGGAAGGGCGCCGAGCCGACGACGCTGCTCATCGGACAAAAGGAGCTATACCTGCTTGCGGACCAAAAAAACAGGCTCGCACTTGAACCTGCCGCTGAATATGCGACAGAAGCCGAATCGCCTTCACTGCGCTATTTTCGCGCCATTACAACAGGTGCAGATGCCACGCCAATGATTGGACTGATCGACAGTGGGAATCGTGCCATTGAGATTCTTGCCTACAGAAACAAACAGCTCGAGTGCGCACTTACGGCTGAAGTATTTCAAGTGTCAGCCTTCAGCAACGGCGGTGCCGCAACCGCGGCCACCGAGCCGCATGCCGTTGCCGCAGGTGATGTTAACGGCGACGGGATCAGCGACCTCATCACCCTCGTGCACGACAAGCTGATCATCTACCCGGGCGAATAGCCTCGGCCGTTTCCGAAACGACGTGCAAAAAAATAGGCCCCTACACGGAGGCCTACCATTCGATTGAAAAATGTACCTTATCCATCAATCTGTACGCATTGTGACTTCCAGCAGGTGATACCCAAATTGCGTTTTAATCGGACCCTGCACTTCGCCAACCGTTCCGTTGAAAACAGCTTGGTCGAATTCAGGCACCATCTGGCCGGGACCAAACTCTCCCAGATCACCGCCGCTCTGGCCGGACGGGCATTGCGAGTGTGTCTTTGCCATCTCGGCGAAGTCCGCCCCACCATTAATCTGGGTCAACAGATCGTTGCAGGTGTCTTCAGCAGGAACAAGAATGTGACGTGCGGCAGCTTTAGGCATGATGAAACTCCAATGCGTTAGTGTTGATAAAGCGTTCTAACGAAACGTCCAGTGCGGGCCTCCGTCAGCGATCATGCCGATTATGCCTGACCCTATAGGATCTCATGAGTCGCTCATAAATGAACTTGATCCAAAAAAAGACGCACGTAAAGACGACGAAAAATTTGAGCAGTAACAATAAAAACGGATCAAGCGGAAACCACCATCCATGGTCGACGTCCCCAGCCCCGCCATATTGAGCTAGCGTAAAAAAAAGTATCCTAATCATTGAAGACAACCTCACTAACGGACTTTACCCCAGTGCAGCCAAGCGACCTACACTGTCATTTGAAACAGAAACGCGGGCGTTTCTCAAGTAAAAGCGGCTGGCGATCTCCCGGATGCAGGCCAATAAACACAAAAACGCGCTGGAAGACGCGGCGTTGCCGGACCTGCCTTCCAGCGCGAAAGGTCATGCATAGGGAGGCAAGCCATGCACAACCGGGAAAACGCGACGAGCCTGATCTATTCACCAAAATCTACTGCGAATGTATATCTCACCCCACCTCAAGCACTTATCGGCGAAGGCTGACCGCGACGTGCACCTGCACGCCTTCCCTCGCCATTCACCAATAAGCCCTTGATCTGACGCAATCTATCCATTCTCGTCACGACGTTGATGAATAGATCAGGCTAGGATTCTGCCTGCCTATTCTTCGTCACATCAGATACAGGGGCGTTGCCGCCGGGCCCACGGATGGTTCCCGGCCATTCCGCCACAATGCCATCTTCAAGCCAGCTGTAGCGCTTTTCCAACACATCCCGAGCCAGACGATATCGCCGGCGGTCGTCATTGCAGCGCACCTCCCGGAACGAGGCGTCAATACGCCCGATCGCATCACGGCACACTTGTTCAACAAGCGGCATCAACGAATCGGTGTCATCATCTGTTTGTAGCAAATGATGCGCACGCGAACACACAGCACTGATCGCGAAAAGCTCGGTGCCAACATCAACGAGTCGGCCCAGTAACATTTGCTCACGTTCGAGTGCTACCCCGTGTTTTACCATCGAATGAAACAAGGTACGCGCCAGGCGACGCGAGCAGCGTCTCGAATAGCGCACATAAGGACGCAGTCGGCGATCCAGTCCAGATGGCAGCCCTCCGCCGACCGGTACAAGTTGCTTCGGATACCAACGGGCATAAAACCCGATGGCCCGCACAGCAGCCTTGAGGCGATCCTTGACCGGCAATTGCGAATTCATCACCGCACCGCCAACACGTAAATGTGGGTCCAACGCTTCGCGTGCGATAAAGAGCCGCATGATCTCGCTCGATCCCTCGAAGAGCGTGTTGATTCGGCAGTCACGCATGAAGCGCTCGACGCCAATCGGTGTTTCACCCCGCTCACGTAACGAGCGTTCACACTCGTAGCCTCGTCCACCTCGAATCTGCATCGTTTCATCCACGATTCGCCACGCGGCTTCCGTGCCCCACAACTTACACATCGCGGCTTCCACACGAATGTCGCTTTCCTTGCGATCGACCAGAGCTGATGTCAGCAGTGTCATGGACTCCATGGCAAACGTATCGGCCGCCATTTGAGCGATCTTATCTGCAATCGCGGAATGGTGACCGATAGGCGCCCCCCATTGCTCCCGTTTATTGGCCCACGAGCGAACAATCTCCAAGCACCGCTTGGACAACCCGATGCAGGCCGAGGGCAGGGTCAGGCGCCCCGTGTTCAGCGTCGTGAGCGCGACTTTGAGGCCCTTGCCCTCAGCCAAAATGATGTTCTCTCGTGGAACACGTACATTCGTGAATTGAATAACCCCGTTGTATAGGGCGCGCAGCCCCATGAAATGACATCTGTGCGTGACATCAACGCCCTTGGCGTTGGACTCAACAATAAAGGCCGTGACCCCGCCACGCGGACACGCGTCCGAAGGTGGTGTGCGAGCCATGACGACCATAAGTCCGGCCCGCGTGCCATTGGTACACCAAAGCTTTTCGCCATTCAAAATGAAGGCGGATCCATCCTCAACCGGTTCCGCAACCGTTTTCATTTTAGCTGGGTCGGAACCCACCGATCGCTCGGTCAGCGCAAACGCGGAAATTTCGCCAGCGGCGACACGCGGCAGAAACCGCTCCTTTTGCGCTGGCGTACCAAACACCAGCAGAGGCTGGGGAACGCCGATCGATTGATGCGCCGACAGAAGCGCCGTCAGATTGCCGCAATGACTACCCAGGAGGACGGCGGCGCGACTGTAGTTCGTCTGCGAAAGGCCCAAGCCGCCATACTGACGAGGAATCTTTATGCCAAATGCACCTAATTTGGCTAAGCCCTCAAAAACAGCATCAGGAATTTCACCGTCATGATCAATGGCTTCCGGATCCGTATGATCACGCAGAAAACGCTCAAGTTGGGTGAGAAAACGGTCTCCCTCGAGCCGGTCTTCAAGCGATTGCTCAGGAAACGGATAAACCAAGTCCCAGGGAATCTTTCCCATAAACAACGCACCCGCAAAGGTTGGGTACTGCCAGATCGCGTCCCGTGACGATTCGGTCAATTCAACGGCTGCCCGCTTTCCTTCCGACATCTTCGACGTGTCGATGGTCATATTATCAGCATTTGAATCCTTATTTTCTTTTGCATGTTTCACCGTATCCTCCTTGCGGCATTTGCCGCGTTCATTTCTTCAGATCGTTACTTTTGATTTCCCATAAAAGCGATCTCCCCGTTTCGCCATTTCACGTAATCGTTTGCAAGGTGAGAAACGGACGCCTTCCTCGGTAGCGAGGCGGTCCAGAGTGTCAACAACCGCACTCACCCCGACCCTGTCCGCATACTGAAGCGGCCCACCCCGAAATGGCGCGAACCCCGTGCCCATGATCATCGCAAAATCCACATCGGACGCGTCCCTGACGACGATTTCTTCAAGGCACATGGCGGCTTCATTGACCATCGTCAGAGCGAGCCGATCTGCTATCGAACACACGCGCTCGCATGAACGCCCCTCGGGCGTGGTTTCCGGTTGAATGGCGTGGCGCGGAACGGCTTTCTGACCTTTTTCGTAGCGGTAAAATCCGCTGCCGGTTTTCGCACCGAGATCACCATCTTCAACAAGTCGTTCAAGGATGCGGGGTATTTCCAGTCGCCCACCCAACCCTTCGGCGAGTGTTCGGGCCACATGCAAAGCAACATCGGCACCGACTTCGTCAAGGAGCCGCAGAGGCCCCATCGGCATTCCGAAGTGCAACATGGCGCTGTCGATATCCTCAATGCGAACGCCCATATCGAACAATCTGCCCGCTTCAACGAGGTATGGCATCAGTATCCGGTTCACAAGAAAACCAGGACGATCTTGCACGACGACCGGGAATTTACCAATACGTTGCACGAACGTTAACGCCGCCTGCAGAACCTCTGGGGAGGTTTCTTCGCCTTGCACAATTTCCACCAACGGCATCTGCACGACAGGGTTAAAAAAATGTAAGCCGATGACGCGTTCGGGATACGGCACGTCGCGAGCGAGGGCAGACACCGACAATGCAGACGTGTTCGTCGCGAGAATAGTGTGTTCTCCGACATGGCTCGCCAACGCTTTGAATATCGCAATCTTGATGTCCATTCGCTCTACGGCGGCCTCAATAACGAGGTCGGCGCGTGACAATGCTGCGTCGGTGGTGGCCGGCAGCACGCGATCCAAACCCGCGCGTGCGCTGACACGGTCGAAAACATGCCGTTTAACGCCCTTCTTGTAGAGCCCGGCAATCGTACGCATCCCTTTGCGAAGCGGTTCAGCGTCGAGATCCTTCAAGACAACGGGAAACCCCTTTGCGCTCAACAGCTGGGCGATACCAGCCCCCATGACACCGGCACCGATAACAGCGCACTGTGTGGGACCAGCAGCGTATCCGTTCAAGTTTACATCCGGAATGGACTTTTTTTTGGCCGCTTCCTGCATGAAGAAGACGCGCATCAAGTTGTGGCAGACATCCGACTCCGCGAGCGCCAAGACGGCGCTCTCCTCGTTTCGCAACGAATCGTCGATGCTGCCCCTAGACCCACGTACCAACACATCCAAGGCTGCCTCGGGCGCCGGGTAGTGGCCATAGGTTTTGGCGCGCAACTGTGCCTCAGCGCGGCGGCGGACAATGGCCGCCGTTAGCACGTTGTTCAGAAACGGATGGCCATGCGACGCAGGTTTACCCCTTTCCACATAGCCTGTTGCGACCGCATGCACCTGCTCAAAGGGCGCAAGCGCATCAACCATTCCAAGTGATTTTGCGCGCTTCGCCGAACACGTTTTTCCTTCGAGAATGACGCCCACCGCCTTGGGCAGGCCAATCAGTCGCGGCAAGCGCGTTGTGCCGCCCCAGGCGGGCAGAATACCGAGCTGTGTTTCAGGCAAACCAATTCGTGTTGCCTTGTCTGTCGAGGCGATACGGTAGTCACATGCCAGGCACAATTCGAA
>JAPKCZ010000358.1 GCA_028822745.1 Kiritimatiellia bacterium
CGCTGGCGCCTATGGTTTCACAATGGCATCCACATACAACAGCCGCCCACTTCCGGCGGAAGTTCTCGTCGAAGGCCAACAGTCGTGGCTCATTCGCGAACGCGAAACCTGGGATCATTTGATCGCCAGCGAACGCCTTCCCGACGCATAGACGCCTTGTGCAGCCTTGACAGACGCCACGGATCAACGAGAATAGCCCATTTGGTTCCAAAGGCCGGACACCAACAGCCGTGGACCCATATCTAAACAGTCAAGGACAGCACTATGTTTAAAGGATCGTTTACAGCGCTCGTGACGCCTTTCACGGAAGACGGGCAGATTGACCACGCCCGCTTGGCGAAGCTCATTGAGCAGCAAGTGGCAGGCGGTATGACAGGCATCGTGCCCGTCGGCACGCCAGGTGAATCACCAACGCTGAGCTATGATGAACACATTAAGGTCATCGAAACCTCTGTTGCCGCAGCAGCGGGACGCATCAAGGTCATCGCAGGCACCGGCGCCAATTCCACAGAAGAAGCATTAAGCCTGACGCAGCGCGCCAAAGACGCTGGCGCAGACGGCACCTTACAGGTCACCCCCTACTACAACAAGCCGAGCCAGGAAGGGCTCTACCAACATTTCTCACGTGTTGCCGATGTCGGACTGCCTGTCGTGCTCTACAACATCCCCGGACGTACGGCGCGCGAAATCACCATCGAGACCGTGACGCGTCTTGCACAACATTCCAACATTGTTGCCGTTAAAGAGGCGGCCGGCGCAGTGGAACGCGTAAGCGCAATATTACACGCTTGCGATCTGACCGTGCTTTCAGGCGACGACGTTCTGACGCTGCCCATGATGAGCGTTGGCGGTAGCGGCGTCATCAGCGTCGCCTCCAATGTGGCGCCCGGCCTTGTCAGTTCAATGGTCCAGGCAGCCCTAGACGAACGTTGGTCGGATGCATTGGCACTTCACAACCGCTTGTACCCGCTTTTCAGCGCGCTGCTCTCGCTCGACACCAATCCTGTCCCAATCAAGGCAGCAATGGCACTCAAGGGACTGATCCCCGACACATACCGGTTGCCGATGTGTCCCATCTCCGACGAAAACCGTGCGACACTTCAATCTGTGATGACCGCAAGCGGTTTGCTCTAAGCGTTTAGCGCGTAACAAGGAAAAGCGTATGACCAAGGTAGCCATTCTAGGAGCCGCAGGACGCATGGGCGGTGCGCTGCTTCGATGCGGCCAACGCAACGACGACGTATCGGTCGTCGCGGCCTACGATCGCCCCGATCACCCGGACACAGGCAAGGACGCTGGCCTGCTGGCCGGCCTCGACACCCTCGGCGTGCCGCTGAGTGGCGACCTCGCGACCCTGAGTGCCGCCGACGCGTTCATCGACTTTTCGTTTCACGCTGTGGTACCCGACCACGCCGCCCTTGCCGCACGCGAAGGCAAAGCCTTTGTGTTGGGCACGACGGGCCTCACTGCCGACGAAGAAACGGCTGTCCACGAGGCGGCCACACAGGTTCCCGTTGTGTGGGCACCCAACATGAGCCTTGGCGTCAATGTGCTCTTCAGCCTTGCCGAGCAAGCCGCGCGTATTTTGGATTTAGACTACGACATTGAAATCGTCGAAATGCATCACCGCCATAAAAAGGACGCCCCCAGCGGGACAGCACTTGGTCTGGCCAAGAGCGTCACAGCGGGACGCGACCAGGCCCTCGACGATGTCGCCAACTACGGGCGCGTCGGCGATACAGGTGCACGCCCACGCGGCGAAATCGGAATTCACGCCCTGCGTGGTGGCGATGTTGTCGGCGACCATACCGTTACCTTTGCGACCGACGGCGAACGCATCGAACTGAGTCACCGCGCTTCAAGCCGAGATGCATTCGCCATGGGTGCGCTGAAAGCAGCCGCTTGGGCTCACGGGCGCCCGGCAGGCATGTACGACATGAAAGCCGTACTCGGCCTCGCTTGATCGGCTGAGCTAGAAAACGAAAGTCTGCTATGCATGTTGGCTTGAGCTTCGGCACGAACCGCGAAGACCGCTTGGCGCATCTTCGCGACGCAAAATCACGCGTGCTTAAAACGCCCGGCGTGGAATTCGTCGCGGCCTCGGCGGTTTATGAAACAGAACCCGTCGACGTCCAACCGCAGTATCAGGACTTACCGTTTCTCAACAGCGTGATGATTATCGCTGTGTCGATTGATCTCGATTTGATGTCCGATGCGTTGCATGAGATCGAAACCGCGATGGGACGTGTGCGAACGGATGATCGCAACGCACCGCGTCCGATCGACATCGACATCATCTATGCGGACAATACGACCATGAATACACCCGCATTGACGCTACCCCACGAACGCTGGAGCAGCCGACGCTTTGTCGTGCAACCACTGGCGGACGTGCGACCGGACCTGTGCATACCGGATTCGCACCTGACGGTTCGTCAGATTCTGGATGCGATGCCAACTGTCCCCACGGTCCGCGCACTGACCGTGGACTGGTAGACTTACTCGACGATCGAAAAATCGTCCGCAAGCGCACCGCAATCCGGACAAACCCAGTCTTTAGGCAAGTCGGCGAAGGCCGTTTTGGGAGCAATTCCAAATTCGGGATCGCCAATTTCGGGATCATAAATGTAGCCGCAAATCTCGCAGAGATACTTATCCATGGTGTCAGCCCTGTATTTTGGGGTTAATTTGTTTAAAACTCGCGAAACTATACGCATCAACGCGTGCTGATTCAACCCAAATCCAACGACGTGTAATCGCGAACCACTGCGCAGGAGCAAAATGGCAGAAAAAATGGCCGTTTTCGCAGATTTACCGTGCGTTGCCTTAGTCAGTGAGAATCTTCTCCACTCACGCAAGATGGGACCCGAAGCAACTCGGGCAGAGTATGGGCACACCCTACGAACAGGGCGAAACATACAATAGGGTCACCCGATCCCTACTTTGCGGGGCGTCGTGTGTTCCACAGCGGAGGACAACTCAGTCCTCCAATTGTTTTTGGTTTGCGCGATGTGTCTGCCCCACTCCGCATAACCATTTGCACCGAGGCGGATAAGTCCCAGGATTTCAGGCGACGGTGCTCACCAAACGGCCCTGCAGCATGCTCCGGCGCTGCGTTGGACTGTCCAAGCGCAATCATCGGCGGATAAGCATGACGCAAGGTCAGCGCCTCGCGCTTGGTATTGACGAGATCCATGCGTAGCTCCCCTGACTCGTAGGAGAATGCATTCATGGTATAGCCCGCAGGCGAATCGAATCCTTCGTCCCCCAGTGACCAGTGCGTTGGCCTGCCAGCGCCTACGGCGGATAAACGGGGAATCCCAGACGTCATGACAATATCGCGCCAATGCGCAGTCAAATTTTCTGCGACACCAATTTCGAGCGCAAGGCCAGCCTGCTCAGAATACCCACACCAGACATTTTGCGTCGTGC
>JAPKCZ010000359.1 GCA_028822745.1 Kiritimatiellia bacterium
CCCGCAGGCACAAGGTCGAGCACATTCATGCCAATTAACGCCTCGATGGGCATGTCATGTAAACGCGCGGCGGCAGAGTTGCAGTCCAGAACATTTCCTTCAAAATCCTCAACAAAAATCGCATCTGCCGAGTGTTCAACGAGACTGCGCAGGTAGCGCTCGCTTTGCCTTAACTGCTATGTTTGCTCATCCAATTGCGAGGACAGTTGCACTTCGTGCGCAAGCAAGGTGTCCTGATACTGCTTCATGCGCAACAGCGTGCGCACTTGTGCCACCAACTCATCGCGCTCAAACGGCTTGCACAGATAGCCGTCGGCGCCTTCGTCGAAACCGGTAATACGATGCTCGCGTTCGACGAGAATGCCGAAAATCATTAACACGGGTATGTGAGCCAATTCGCGTTTTGATTTCAGATGCTTGCAGACATCGAACCCGCTTATCCCTGGCAACACCGCATCAAGCAAGATCAGATCGGGTCGAAACGTGTTGAGGATGTCGAGCGCAGACTCGCCGTCAAGCGTCGTGCGAATATCCACATCATCTAGGCTGAGTTCGAGAATCGTCTTCAGAAGGTCGACGCTCTCGACGGAGTCATCTACGATTAGAATATGGGAAGACATCATTGCATCAGCGCGAACGCAGCGGTCCACTATCAGGGGTGTCCATCTCGCAACGAAAAGGGATGAGAACCTCGTTGTTCATGGTTTCGTAAAATAACATGCCGCGCAGCACCTAACAATCGTTTGAAACAGAAATCACTTGGCAAGGGGCGGTTTCAGCACTGTCACCCTGTCTTCGACTCAGCCCACAAAACGAGCATAACGCTCACGCGCGATTTTGGGGTCACTGGTCCCCTCCATGATGGCGCGACCGTCGGGAAACAGGGTAAACGCCGCATCAGGCCCGGAAAATTTCAGCAGATACGGATTCACGCTAACCTGACCGCTCGCACGGAGCGTTTCAGCCAAACGCTCAAGATCAACGACGTGGTCCTCTTTCCACGATACTTGCACCGCATTGCGACCACATAGGCTGGTTGCCATGGAACCGCGCTCAGCATTCAAATAGTCGAACTGTAGCTTCACGCAGGCGGCGCAATCCGTCACACGACTGTCCATCGTTTGAATCCGTTTATGCTCACCACTCCAGACATCGGAATAAATCATTTCTTTGCGTACACCGCCACTGACACGGCACAACAGCCGCAGTGCCTGGGTGGCTTCATGCGCGGCAATGATATGAACGATCGCGGCAAGCACACCTGCGGTATCACAGGTTGGCACCGTGCCGGGTGCGGGCGGCTTTTCGTAAAGACAACGCAAACAGGGCGTTTCCCCCGGAACAATGGTGGTCGTCATACCGTAACTGCCCACGACGGCGGCATAAATCCAGGGTTTCTGAAGTTGAATGGCAATGTCGTTGATTAAATAGCGCGTTTCGAAATTATCCGTGCCATCCAAGATCAAGTCCACATCCTCAACAACCGCGCGAATCGACGTGGAATCAACGTCACGCACACATGCCTCGACCTCGCTCAGGGGATTGATACGCTCCAGTTTTCGCCGGGCGGCTTCAGCCTTGGGTAAATTCCCAGCCACATCGTCGGAATCAAACAGAACCTGACGCTGCAGATTGGATTCATCGACGAAATCGCGATCAACAATACGTAAAAATCCAATGCCCGCACGGACCAAGATATCCGCGACGATAGTGCCCAGCCCGCCGCACCCGATCAACACCGCTCTCGCCGTCATAAGCGAGCGCTGCCCGTCTTGACCGATCGGTTTAAAAAGAGTTTGCCGAGAATAGCGTAACGGCTGTTCGCTGCCGTCCGCCGATGATGACGCAGTATCAGCCATCAAGCCTCAGCACTTTCCCGTAGAGCCTGACTACGCTGTGCGGCGGCAGCCACGGTCTGCGCCAGTACCGCACGAACATCGCTGGCGGCAAGGACCTGCATCCCTGCCACCGTCGTTCCATTCGGAGAACTGACGGAATCGATCAAAGCCTGTGGCGTACCACCTTGCGCCTGCAGGACCTGCGCCGTGCCCAGAAACGTCTGTAGCGCCAACGTATAGGCCTGCCCCTCAGACAAGCCCTGCGCCACGCCCGCATCGGCCAACGCTCCAAGCAGATAGGCAACAAAAGCAGGACCTGATCCACTGACACCCGTCACCGCATCAAAGAGTGACTCATCAGCCTCCTCCACCTCGCCGAAAGCAGCCAACAGACGTACAACCAACTCCCGGTCTTGCGCTTGGACCTGCGCATTGCAGCAATAAACATTCATACTGGCCCCAACGCTGGCGGCCAGATTCGGCATGACGCGCACCGCCTTGACGGTATCAAATGAAGCCGCGATCTGATCCAGCGATTTGCCTGCGGCAATCGAAATAAGCAACGCCTGTGGCGGCACCACGGCGGCAGTTTCTACCAAAACCGACCCCAAAACCTGCGGTTTAACCGCCAGAAACACGACATCGGCTTCGCGAACGGCCTCAGCGACCGTGTCCACGACCTCAACACCGTAAGTCGCGGCCAGATAGGCTCGCCGTTCTTCGACGATCTCACAGACCATCACCTGCTTTGCTTCACAGACGCCGTCACCCAACAGGCCGGCAACAATGGCCTCAGCCATTTTACCACCACCCAAAAAAACTATTTTCATATACTCCTCAACACGTTGACTTCACGAGGCGATGTCCTCTTCTACAACAGATACGCGCCTCACGCGACTGTGTCGAGCGCATCTTTTGGTATTCACAAGTACGGCGGGACATGCGACACTACGCGCTCCCATGACACTAACAAGAACATCTTTTCAAAAATACGGCTTGGTTTCGCTTGGCACTGGCGTGCGCCAAAAACGTTCGTATCGCAAGCTGCTGGCCTGGTTGATCCCTGCCCTTGTGGTGATCGGTGCCTGGTGGTGGATTAAGGTTTTTGACAATTTTCACACGGTGGTCGATCAGGAGCTCTACCGCTCGGCGCAACTATCGCCCGGCGAGCTTGAAAACTACATCGAAAAGTATCAGCTACAGTCGGTCATCAATCTTCGCGCGAGTACACAATCTGTCTGCTGGGCCCGCGAACAAGCCGTCTGTGAATCCGCCGGCGTGACCTACCTGAATGTTCCCATCAGAGGATCCCAGGAACTGACCAGCGAATTACTGGACACGCTACTACAAACCATGCAGAACGCACCCAAACCAGCCTTGATCCACTGCCGCCACGGTGCTGACCGCGCAGGCCTCGCCTCCGCCCTGTACCGTTTCAATGTTAGCGGCGACACACAGAAACAGGCCAAGCGCCAGCTACGATCGCGCTACGGCCACATTCCCCTTATCGCGCCTATGAACCGCAAGTACGGCAAGGCGTTTCACGACTTTGCGCGAGCCGAAAACGAGACCATCATTGAATAACGCAC
>JAPKCZ010000360.1 GCA_028822745.1 Kiritimatiellia bacterium
GCTGGATCACGCATGTTCAGTTTAGCCCAGTTGATTCTGATGTGATTCTCTACAACCATGAATGGCCATCCCAATGCGGGATTCGCCGCATGTGGCTATTCGATGGCAGCACGCATCTGCGACTTCGCACAGAGGGTCAGGGGCGCTCACGTAACGATTGGACCTGTCATGAAATGTGGGAACGAGATGGTTCAGCGATTATCTACCATGGAGCTTTCGATGATGGTCTCCCTTATATAGCTCGCGTAAAGCCTGATGCTACTGGCCATCAGGAAATAGCGTTAAGGACCGGATGCAAACGCTATGGTCACTTCACTGTGGGTCATCCAAATGTGCTTGTTTCAGATGGTTACTATGAAGACGAAGGCGATAAGGATACCTGGGGTGGTGATTGGATATGTCGTCTTGATGTGAATTGGGATGAAAACGATATCAAGTGGAGTCCGCTGTGTAGAAATTCTTCAAGCTGGACCTCTCAAGATGCACACCCTCACCCTATAATCGACCATAACTCTGAGTATGTTTACTTTACGTCGGACATGGATGGCAAGAGGGCCGTATATAGGACACCTTTAATGAATTATGTCGAACAGTAAGGGGTGGCGTCCTGATCTTAGGAAATCCCCCGACAATCCCTGAAGACCCCTTATTTCTTCACATCGGCCGATAGCATGGTCGCCGTGGTGGGAGTCGTCGCCGCCGGGCCTTCTCCGATGATGTTGCCCTGGCCGTCTTTCTCGCCAGTGGGTACGTAGTCGCCATCACGGGTCACCAGGAGACGGTCGATACTCGCGCCGTCTTCCCGCATCCAGAGATTGATGGTATGCACCCCGGCCTTGTCAATGGTGAAGGGACCTTTCCTCATCCAGTGGTAGATGTTCCACGTTCCCCAAGCCTGGTATTTTCCCCAGCCGTCGGCATGCATGTCTAGTCCGAGATGGTACGAGTCGTCGTTGGGACTGCTGCCGGAAGCGCGGACCCAAACCCAGTGCTTGCCGGTCTTTACAAAGTCGATGAGGTAATCCATCCGCGGAGACTTGACATCATAGTCCTTGCCATAGCTTCGACCGCCTGCGGAGGCCATCATGGCGCCCGAGCCGAGGGTGCCTTTAGCGCCAGTATTTATCGCCCATTTCCCCCCTTTGATGCCGGCACTTGATCGTGCGCAATCCTCCGCCTCAATGACGGCCAAACCGCTTGCGTTGTCCGCCTGGGGATAGACAGGGAAGCTCTGCCGAGTTAGCCGGATGAGGGCGGATGCGTCGGTCGTGTTACCCGAACCGTCGCGCATGGTGACCCGGTAAACGAGTTCAGAGGCATCGGGCGCAAGGTCCGCATCCCAATAGCGAAGGCTTGATTGCCAACCGCTGTCATCCGCGCCTGCGACGCCGGTGGTTTCTTCAAAGCGGTACTCCACATTGCCGCCTGAATCGGATCCAAGTCGGGAAAACATGGCGACTTCGGTTTCCGTTACCCCAATCGGTTCGAGCACGAACTCAGCCGGGTCGGGTTGAGGCGGAATCGTATCGATCAGGGATCTGGACCAAACCGTAAAATTGTCCATCCGGCCGTCAAAGTATCCGCCCGACGCGCCACGCCCCAGATAGCACGCGACGCCATTCACGTCTTTAATATCGTGCGTGAAATTCTCATCGCTGGCCCACTCGATGCCGTCTACATGAAGAACGACCGTATCGGCGTAGGACATCACCGACACCGATTTCCATTGACCGGTCGGAAGGGGTTTTTTGGCTCGAACCACCTGCGTATCGCCGTCGATGGTGATCCCAAAGGAGAGTTTGCCTTGGTCGTCGCTGGGGGAGAGCCAGCAGACGTTACCGTTGGGGTTCGAGAACGCAAAGATGCGCTGGCCCTTCACGCCGCCGTTCCATTTGACGTCCACCACATACGAGACATCATTCGCCGCCATGGCCACACTGGTGTGCAGATCGACGAATTGATCCTTGCCATTCAGTTCCAACACAGATCCATCGTGGTCGGTCGCGTAAGAAGCGCCCTTGATCAACCTGGCCCAGGTGACCCCGTGCGTATCCCAGACGCGATAGCCATTCTTCTTTTCAAATTGATATTCCAGAAAAAGACCCGCGAAGTCTTTATCGAGTTCACCCGGATGCTGCCCATCGCCCCAGCTCCACTGCATCCAGTACCCTTTGTCCCGGTCGCCGTTCTTGATGTAGTTGCCGTCAACGATCGCGTTGCCATGCACCGGACCGCTGACTTCGGCGTTCCCTTTGCAGACGCCAAAATCGTAGACCATGGCGCCCAGGATGTCGGCGTGTTCAAGGACCCGCGCGTCGCCGGAAATAATGGCGCCATTTCTGATAATCGCATAATCCCGAACTTGAGCATTGTTTTTGACCACCGCGTTCGACTCGATATAGGCATGGCCTGAGACGATTGCGTTGTCTTGAACCGTGCCGTAAACCTGCGCGTAGCCTTCAACGCGTGCATGGCCAAGCACTTTCGCGCCAGAGTCAATGTAAGCGGTCGGCGCGACATAAGCCGTCGGATCGACCTTGCCCTTCATTGTCGCCGTCGGTCTCCAGAGACTCGCCTTGGGTGTGGTCCCGCCGAGGTGGACCCGGTATGGAAAACGGTCCTTCGCAGCGCCGCGATAATCGGAAAGAGGATCGTGGGAAAATATCCCCATGGCCAAGATGTTTGTCGGCGTGGCGACAACGATCAGATAGAGTTCATCATCATCGGCCCGAACCTTGAAACGGCCCTGCTGTGCTGCGGTAAAGATATCGCCATAGCGGGGGGTTCCGCCATCGACAGCGACAAACATCGCCGTCCAGTCCGAGCCGCGGGCCTCATCGATGAAGCCGTCGATATCGGCGGTCACGGTTCCAACCTTCACCTCCAGCGGCGCGATGTTGTAGCCATGCTGTTGGGGCGTGCGCCACGTCGGCGGCTCATACCACCCGGCGGATCGATACGGGACCTTTTCGAGTAACGTATAGTGCTTGCGAGTCATATACTTCAGACCGGAATAGGCCGACGCGTATTCCGGATGCCTCGGGTAGTCCCAGGTAATGTTTCGCGCGGCCATCTTGATCCACTCTTCATTAAAGGAACTCTCGGGACTCGGATCCATTTCGGCCATGCCCTTCGGGGGGAACGTGGTCCCATCCTTGCCGGATTTGGGTCCGCGGTTCCAGAGCCGCGTGACAAAAAGACCGCCAAACTCCGGTGTCTCCACGAGATGGTCGAAGATCAAGTAGGCGTGGTAGTAGTTGCCACCCGTCGACGGATAGACATGCGCATGTTTCGGGGAATGTGTAACCGGATTGGCTTGAGGTATACCCAACCAGGACGTCTGGAAGTTCGCGTGCGTCTCCCACCACTGACCGGTGATCTTGCCCATCTGATGACTGTCGGTGCCATGAATATATTCGTGCGC
>JAPKCZ010000361.1 GCA_028822745.1 Kiritimatiellia bacterium
TCCACGATTCGCCCCAGATACATGACGGCCACGGAGTCGGCAATATATTCCACAACACCCAAGTCATGGGTAATGAACAGGTAGGCCAGGTTGCGTCTGATCTGGACGGCTTCGAGCAGATTGATGATTTGTGCCTGGACGGAAACATCCAGGGCAGAGGTCGGTTCGTCCAGGACCAGCAGCTCAGGCTCGAGGATCAGTGCGCGAGCCAACGCGATGCGCTGGCGCTGTCCTCCCGAAAACTCATGCGGGTAGCGGCTGGCGACTTCGGGCGATAGCCCGACTAGGTCGAGCACTTCATTGACCTTGTCCTGACACTCGGCAACGGTCAGCTCAGAGGAATGAATGCGCAGGCCCTCACTGATGATGTCGGAAATCTTCATGCGTGGCGAAAGTGAACTGATCGGGTCTTGAAAGACGAGCTGCATATCCTTTCGAAGACTCTTGAGCTGTTTCTTCGGCATGGCCAGAACGTCGCTGCCGTTAAAAATGACCGTGCCCTTGGCTTCATCCAGGAGTCGCAGGATGCTGTGACCTACGGTGGTCTTGCCACAACCGGACTCCCCTACCAGCGCAAGTGTTTCTCCGCGTCGCAGAGAGATGCTCACCCCATCGACGGCGCGCACGTGGTTGACCACGCGCTGGAGCAAGCCGCGTTTAACGGGAAAATGCGTGTGCAGGTCCTTGATCTCAACGAGCGTTTCTTCGCCCTGGTGTTTTTGAGGGCGTGGCTCCTTCGCTGTGGCTGAAGAGCGGTCCACGTTTGCGTCGGCGGAGAGCAGGTGGCAGAAGGCCTGATGCTTTCCTGACGCATTGCAGGAAGTTGCGAGCGGCGTCTCGTGTTCACATTTCGGCAGTCGCTCGATGCAGCGTCCGTAGAAACGGCAGCCCTCATCGGCAAATTCTGTAGCGGCGGGGACAAGGCCGGGAATGGTATTCAGCTTATGCTTTACATCCGCACTGTTGGGGATGGACTCCAGCAGGCGACGGGTGTAGGGGTGCTGCGTGTTGCAGAAAATCTCATCACGGGTTCCGAACTCGACCACGCGTCCCGCATACATCACGCACACATCGTCGGCAAGCTGGTTGACCACGCCCAGATCGTGGGTAATCAGCAAGATTGCCATATCCGTCTCGGTTTGCAGGTCCTGCATAAGGCGTAGGATCTGCGCCTGGATAGTGACGTCCAATGCGGTGGTCGGCTCGTCGGCAATCAGCAGCTTGGGTTTGCAGGCCAGGGCCATGGCGATCATGACACGCTGCTTCATGCCGCCCGACATCTCGTGGGGGAAGTTGTCGATGCGCGACTCCGGCGCGGGGATGCCCACGTGACGGAGCAGCTCAATCGCGCGGGCATAGGCATCTTTCTTGCCCATGAACTGGTGCAGGCGCAACGGCTCCGACAGCTGGCTGCTGACGCGATAGAGCGGGTTCAGAGACGCCATCGGTTCCTGAAAGATCATCGCGATGCTGTTGCCGCGAATCTTCTGCATCTCTTCGTCCGTCTTCGTGAGCAGATCCTCGCCGTTAAACCGGATGCTGCTTCCAGGTGGGTGAAACCCGTTACCCTCAAGCAGGCGCATGATGGAGAAGGCCGTCTGCGATTTTCCGCAGCCGGACTCGCCCACCACGGCCACGGTACGCCCGGCCTCGACACTGAGACTGATGCCGTCCACCGCTCTGGCATAGACACCATCGTCAACTTTGAAATGTGTCCGCAAATTATCGATTTCTAGAAGCATAACGTGGTCCTCGGGTCAAAAGCATTGCGACTCATCATCCGACTAGACTACCTTCAAAGGAGCCGCGCAACAAGGGGCCATATCCGACAAAAGCGATACATATCCGATCCAGTGCTTGCATCGGCCAACAGCATCCCCCCCGCCCATACACGCCTGCAGTGGATTAGCTTCGTACTACTATCATCCAGAATCGTCGCAAGCTTCGAAGATTTCACCACCCGCTGCGCTGGAGACACGGTGCGTGGGAGAAGAGAAGAAGAGGATTAAACCACAGAGGACACTGAGGGCGCAGAGAAGAAGTAATATGTTTCACGAAAATCCGTCTGCGTCCTCCGCGTCCTCCGTGTTTAATCTTCTTCTCTTCTCCGTTCCTCCGTGACTCCGTGGTGAGGTGCTGTTAATGGCTGCTGCTGCCTTGCTTGCCGATGCAGTAGAGAAAGCGGTCGGACCGCAGCAGAATCTGGCTGTTGCTGATGACTGGGGTTCCATTAAAGCGGTTATCGTCGTCGAGGTAGTTGCGGGCCAGTTGCTTGAACTCCTTGCCGGCGGCTAGAACCACGGTGCCCCGCTTTTTGCTGACGGCGTAAATTCGGCCTTCGGCCATCACCGCCGAGCCGTAGAAGGCGCCTCTTTCAAGTCGCTTGTAGTAGTGCAGCTCGCCCGTTTTTGCATCGACACAGGCGGCCTTTTCCATGTTGCTGACCCAATAGAGTAACCCGTCGTGGTAAAGCGGGGATGGCACCTTACACCCTCTGTTTAGTTTCCAGAGTAGATGCGTCGCGGTGACATCGCCACGTCCGCCGGCGCGAATCGCCCGGGTCGTAGCTCCTCGCCCGCCGGAGATGTATACCACACCTTTGTCGTCGGCTACCGTCATGGGAACCACATAGTCCTGCACACCTTCACATTCCCAGAGTTGCTTGCCGGTCGTGGGCTCGAGGCCGAGAACCTTACCGTTCATGTTGACGACGAGTTCGTTTTTGCCGCTAGGCAAGGTCACCACCAGCGGTGTGCTCCACGACTCAAAAATCCCAGTTGCCCGCCAGACTTCCTGACCGGTTTTTGTGTTCAGCGCGACAAGAGAATCGCTTTCGATACTGGCATTCACGATCAGTAGATCGCCATATACAATGGGCGACGCACCAGACCCCCACCCCAGTTTATACGTATTCGTTCCGACCGTTTTATGCCACAGAGGCTCGCCGTCAAGCGTGTAGGCCAACACGCCTGAACGGCCGAAAAAGGAAAATAGGCTCTCGCCGTCGCTCACCGGCGTCGCCGAGGCGTAACCATGCAGGTCAATATGCCCCCTCGTGTAGTCCTGATCGGGAAGCAGGGCCTTGCTGGTCTTGTCCCAGATGAGCACTCCGTCCTTCCTATTTAAACACAGGACGTGATGTGTGAGGTCTTTCTGATCACCCGCTTCGGGACGCGCGAGACCATAACCGGTATAGGCGGTCAAATAGATCTTATCTTTGAGCGTGATTGGGCTGGATGCGCCCTTGCCAGGCAAGGCTGTCTTCCAAACCACGTTTGACGTCGCACTCCAATGAATCGGCAGTCCGGTATCCGTGGAGACACCCGTCGCGCCAGGTCCGCGCAATCGCATCCAGTCCTCGCCCAGGGCCGCGCCCGACGACACAACCAACCGGTACCACAAAGGCCGTCCAATTGCTCCACA